>JAAYNW010000046.1 GCA_012520655.1 Clostridiales bacterium
ATAGTTTATTGATTTAAAGTGGTGGAGTATACTTGGTGGAGTACATTTATTAAATAATTAATATCAATTATTAACGAATTGAAATTGAAATTTGAACATTTTGAATTCACTAAAATGTTTTTATATATAAATACATGAATTTTAAGAGAGATAAAGAGAAAGCTGGAGGTTTGGAATGAAGAAATTTTTAGTCAGAAGACTTTTACTCAGTATTGTTATACTGTTTTTTGTTTCTTTCATCATTTATTCCATAGAACGATGCCTGCCTACTTCCTATGTAGAAGGAAAGGCCAGACAGATGTCGCAAAAGGCAGGTGCAAAACCTTATGAGGAGTTGTTAGAGCAGTTGACGAAATCTTACGGACTGGAAGGAAATATTCTGCAAGGATATGCCAAATGGCTCTCCAATGCTGTGAAAGGCGAGTTCGGAGATTCCTGGGTTTGGAGTAAGCCGGTTACGGAGAAGTTTAAGGACGTGATATGGTATTCCTTTTCCCTGTCCGGGATATCCTTTATTTTTCAGGTTATAATAGCTATTCCGCTCGGTATCTTGTCGGCGAGGAAGCAATACAGCAGGACAGATTATGCGGTAACCGTATTTGCGCTTATAGGTATATCGCTTCCTACCTTTTTTGTAGCGACCTTATTGAAGTGGGTATTTTCCATCAATCTGGGATGGTTCGATTTGTATGGAATCGTAGGCCGTATGCATGAACAGCTTCCTCCCATGGGACAGCTTCTGGATATGGGTAAGCATTTGATATTGCCCGTCGTTACTCTTACCGTTGTCAGCGTAGGTAACTTGATGCGTTATACCCGTACGAATATGCTGGAGGTGCTCAACTCCGATTATATCCGCACGGCAAGGGCGAAAGGACTTTCTGAAAATAAAGTAATTAATTATCACGCGTTTCGCAACATTCTTATTCCGATTGTGACCTTGCTTGGAAGCACGATTCCTACCCTTTTTGGCGGAGCTATGATTACGGAGACTTTATTCCAGATTCCCGGAATCGGATACATTTCTTATTTGAGCCTGATACAGGGAGATGTACCGTTTACCATGTTTTACATGGTATTCCTTGCGATATTAACATTGGCAGGAACGCTGATTGCAGATATTCTGTATGCGGTAGTTGACCCGCGAGTTAGAGT
The DNA here is from genome assembly GCA_012520655.1 of Clostridiales bacterium. Lineage (GTDB taxonomy): Bacteria > Bacillota > Clostridia > Lachnospirales > Lachnospiraceae > Kineothrix. Next base: position 1,156 of record JAAYNW010000046.1, read on the forward strand.
AAATTAGGAGGAAGGCTGGAATGGGCGCAGATAATAATAGGCAGGACAAAGATGTCCAAATAGATTTGAATCAGAATAAAAGCGAGCACATCAGTACCTCCGTAGCACTGGATGATGAGCAGAGAGTAAAGGTATTGTCTCCGGGAATGCTTGTGGCGAAGCGTTTTTTCAGAAATAAGCTGGCTATGGCGGGTCTTATTATACTCGTGACGATGTTTTTATTCTCTTTTATAGGCGGTATGCTCACTCCTTACGGGGAGTCGCAAGTATTTAGGAAAAAGGATGTTATTTTAAAAGATTATGCTATGATGTCCGAGAATAAGGATTTTCTTTATACGAATGCTGAAGGAAAAGATTTCCCGTCCATTGCGGGAGCGAAGATGATCTTGGCGGTAAATAACGGCGACAGTACTTTTGAAGCCAAGGATGTCATCTATTCTCTCATAAAAGAGGATGAGAATCTGTATCAAATTACGCAGCTTACTCCGGTGGCAAATGTCCTTACGCTAAAAGGAAAAAGCAGCTTCACTCCGGTAGAAGAAGGCGGAACTGTAAAGGATGCGGTAAGAAATGGGTATGAAGCGGCTGTTGCTGCAGGAGAAGACAACTTTGAAGCGGATGGAGTTTTTTATTATATTGTAAAAGAAGGAAAACAGAGCGCGATTTCGGTTATGGATAGAACGGCGCTCGCCAGCAAGAAGGTGTTCAGTGCGGCAGGAGATGCAGAACTCTCGTATGACTTTAAGCTGAATGCCGAGAAAGCGTTTAATGGGCAGGAGACTTCTTTTGAGGCAGATGGCAATACTTATGAAATGGAAGTGGGAGAAAACACAGGATTCATAAGATTAAACGACGAAGAATATGCGATTATATCTTCTTATGCGGTACGTCCGGTAGGCAGCGAAGCGCTTTCGCTGCAGTTTATCAGCGCTGTGCAAGCGGCGGTATTGGCGGATGAGAAGACCGTGGAGTATGCTAGTGAGGATGGAACCAGCGTTCACTACAGTATAGAAGTAAAAGGAAATGAATTCAAGATTCGCTCCGAACAGATGACGCAGTTGAACAACGACTTTGCATCACCCAGCAAGGAGCACCTGCTAGGAACTGACGGACATGGTATGGACGTACTTACGAGACTGATGTACGGCGGACGGATTTCCTTGCTAATCGGTTTTGTTGCGATTGCAATCGAGATTTTGATTGGCGTAATCATCGGCGGTGTGGCAGGGTATTTCGGAAAGTGGATGGATACTATTCTCATGCGTATTGTGGATATCGTTATTTGTATTCCGGCGATGCCTCTCTATATTATTGTAGGTTCTATCATGGATTATTATCAGATTGACCCAAGAGTCCGAATTTATTTGCTCTGTGCGATTTTGGGCTTGATTAACTGGCCTCCCATTGCCAGAATGGTGCGAGGACAGATACTTTCCTTCAGAGAACAGGAGTTTATGACGGCGACGGAAGCTACGGGCATCCGTGTCTCCAGAAGGATATTTAAGCATCTGATTCCCAATGTAGTTCCAAACCTTATTGTAATTGCTACTATGGGCCTTGGAGAAGTCATTATAATGGAAGCAACATTAAGCTTCTTAGGAATCGGAGTAAAGTTCCCTTATGCGTCTTGGGGCAATATTATCAATTCTGTAAATGATGTATTTGTTATGACCAACTACTGGTTTGTGTGGATTCCTGCAGGATTTCTGATTTTAATCACAGTGCTTGGATTTAACTTTGTGGGCGACGGACTTCGAGACGCGTTTGACCCGAAGATGAAAAGGTAGGTGAGGCAGATGAACTTTCTAAAAAAAGAGCGTACAAAAGATGCAAACTATATCTCTGCCAAAGAATCCAGAGCAATATCAAAAGAAAATAAAAAGATAACGGATGAGATAGAAAAGAAACGAAAGAGAAAGCATATTCCTGAAGAAGAATATGTGACGAAGATGAAAAATCCGGATAACGTTGTGGAATTTGACAATGTTCACACATATTTCTTTACCGATATCGGAACGGTAAAATCTGTAGACGGGGTTTCTTTTGAGGTGCCTCAGGGAAAGACTGTAGGTATCGTAGGCGAATCCGGTTGCGGGAAGTCTGTAACGAGCCTTTCCTTAATGCAACTCGTGCAGCGTCCTCAAGGACAGACTGTGGAGGGCGAGATTCGTTTCAATATGGGAGATCATGCGGTTAATGTAGTAAATGCCCCCATGGATATGATGCAGAAATTGCGCGGAAACCAAATGTCCATGATATTCCAGGAGCCGATGACGAGCCTTAATCCGGTATTCCGTATCGGCATGCAGGTAGACGAAGTCATTGCACTTCACAATCCGCAAATGAGCAAAGAGGAAGTAAAAAAACGTACGATAGAAATGCTCCAGATGGTAGGTATCGCTAACAGCGAGGGCGTCTACAAAATGTACCCTCATGAACTGTCCGGTGGTATGAGACAGAGAATCTGTATCGCAATGGGATTGGCATGTAGTCCGAAGCTTATCATTGCGGATGAACCTACGACGGCACTGGATGTGACGATACAGGCGCAGATACTCGATTTGCTGCGCGGTTTAAAGAATAAGATAAATTCCAGCATTATGCTGATTACTCACGATCTGGGAGTAATTGCGGAAATGGCGGATTACGTTGTGGTCATGTATGCCGGTCGTGTGGTAGAAAAAGGAACGGTTCAGGAAATTTTTAAATCCCCTAAGCATCCTTACACGGTAGGGTTAATGGCATCTAAGCCGGTAGTCGGCAAAGACATAGACCGTCTATATAGCATTCCGGGCAAGGTCCCGAATCCGGTAAATATGCCCGATTACTGTTATTTCAGAGACAGGTGCGAGATGTGTGTGGAAGCCTGCAAAGGCAAATATCCTGAACAGACCGTGCTGAGTCCGACACATGTGGTAAATTGTTATCGCTATTCTGAAAGTAGTGGCTCGAACGGCAATGATAAAAAAGAAATGAAGGAGGTACAGTAAGAATGAAAACAGCTTCAGAACCTCTGAAACAAAACGAAGATAATATTTTGGAAGTCTCTCATCTGAAAAAATATTTTCCGATAAAGGGTGGTGTTTTTTCTAATGTAGTGGGACAAGTGAAAGCGGTGGACGACGTCTCCTTCTCCATAAAAAGGGGAACGACCATGGGGCTTGTAGGAGAATCCGGCTGTGGGAAGTCCACAGCGGGCAGAACGCTTTTGCGCCTTATCGATAAAACCGACGGCAATGTTCTTTTTAACGGAACGGATATTTATGCTCTCAGCAAAAAGGAAATGCGGACCCTTCGACCGAAGATGCAGATTATTTTTCAGGACCCTTATTCCAGTCTTTCACCGAGACTTCCTATCGGTGAGATTATAGGAGAAGCGGTAAGAGAGCACAAGCTTGTGCCGAAAGATGAATTAGACGACTATATAACGAAGATTATGGCTTCCTGCGGTTTGCAGACTTATCATAAGGATCGTTATCCTCATGAATTTTCCGGGGGACAAAGACAGAGAATCTGTATTGCGAGAGCTCTCGCCTTGAATCCCGAGTTTATTGTCTGCGATGAGCCTGTATCGGCATTGGATGTATCCATTCAGGCACAGATTATCAACTTACTAAAGGATTTGCAGGAAGAATACGGTTTGACGTATTTGTTTATTTCCCATGATTTGTCTGTTGTAGAGCATATCTCGGATACAGTAGGTGTTATGTACCTTGGCAATATTGTGGAAATTGGCGCTACGGAGGATATATTTGCGAATCCTCTTCATCCTTATACGAAAGCGCTTTTTAGTGCGATTCCCATGCCCGATCCGGATGCGAAGCCTAATCGTATCATTTTGGAGGGAAGTATTCCTTCTCCGGCGAATCCCCCGGCTGGCTGTAAGTTCCATACGAGGTGCAAAGACTGTATGGAAATATGCAAGACGCAGGAACCGATTGCGAAAGACATGGGAAATGGCCATGTCGTAAAATGTCATTTGTATAATTAGCATGATGAAAATGGATGACACCATTTGCGTCATCAGGTGGAGCTATGGGCAAGAAGAAAAAAGATGATTTAAAACAGTATGAAGATATTACCGTGGCTAATATGAACGTAGAAGGTATGCCGTGGTATATAAAGAAACCGGAAGATCATATATCTTCCGGTACTTCTTCTGTCGATACTGAATATTTTGAAAGCTCCGAAAATAAGGAGACGCTTACGCCGAAGGAAACGTGGCAACTTATTGCCAATGCCGTTTTTGCGGCTCTTCTCATAGGGGGAGTATTCCTTTTTGCAATTTTTCTCTTTCTATTATTTTGCGTCTATGTGTGGTTTTAAGTTTTTTTGATACTAGTGCTTTTTTCTAACTGCAGTTTAAGATTTGTAAAATCGGCAGGGCCGTTTTCTAAATAAAAACGATGGAAACGGTATTCGCTGTAGTCGTTTCCCCATAGCTTTTGTGCTTCTTCTTTTAATTCCAGAATTTCTAAGTATCCCAGATAATATTTTAAATAAGTGCTCGGTTCTTCCACGATATATTCATAGATTGCTCTTGTAGTAGAGGCTTTGGAGATTCCGATGGAAGATAATATTTTGTGCACCTGTTCGTAATTAGCACCTTCGTAATGGATGGCGATATCCAATAACGAATAGAGGCAAATCTGTATCTGCCGGTCGAGCTTATAGGATTCGTACAGAACCTCAGTTTTCGGGTTCGTTTCTTTCATAAGAGCTTTTGCATAATCGTAGGCTGTCAGTTCTACATACATTGCCCAGCCTTCCACATACCCGCCGTAGGATAACAGAGAACGGACAGGATTTGCGCCCGTCTTATTGAAATATAATTGAGTATAAACTGTTTGATACAGGTGCCCGGGATAACCTTCATGAGCCAGAGTGGTATACAGGTCTACTCCGTAAGGATTATTTTTTTGATTGATATATATAACGTTCTCCCTTATATCATCCAAAGGAGGTGTGAGATAGAAGGCCGGACTGCAATATTCCTCGAGGTTTTTGGAAATAGATTTTACCGTACAGACGGGAAGCGCATTGCTGCCTGCTACTTCGGAAAGAGCAGGAAAATCTGCGGTTATCATTTGCTGAAGGCTTTTGAGCATATCGGCAGGAGCCTCGTATAAAAAATTGTCCGAGGATTCGCTCTGTGCTGTCAAAAGTGCGGAATTATTTTGTAATAGGTTATACATGGAATCAAAGTTCTTGTCGAAATCTTTAAAAAGCAGCATCTTAATATTGTCAATATCACGGTAAGAGGCGGCGTGAGACCTAAGGAGATACAGGTAATATTCTTTTCCGTCGGGATAATAGTATAAGCCGTTCCCGTTCTTACCGCTGCCCTTTAACAGGAACAATTCATCCCCCAATTTCTGATAAGCAGGGAGCATGACGGTAGTCAGCAGTCTGTCATTCTCAGACATATAGAACTGCTTTTCCTTTTTGGATATGATTCCTTCCTCTAACAGAGAATCCAATCTTTCTTCAAAGGTAGTATGTAAGAAATGTGTGCCGTTCTTCAGGGAAGCTTTATCCATAATCGTATCGCACTGTGCTATGACTTTATCTACGGAATAATCGGGCATAAAGAGACCTTCCGCCGATTGCTCTTTCAAATAAACGGCTATTCCTTCGAAATAAGTGTCAATTTGGTCCAAAAGCGCCAGGTAGTCTTCTATATCCCTTTTGTTTCTAAAAGTATATTCTGCCAGCAGAATAGGAAGCTGTGACTGCGTTCCTGAAGAAGGAGACAGCGGAGAGGAATAATAATGGAGCGACATTCCTTTCTTTTCGTTTTCCAGATAGGAAAGGAGCAAGCGGTAGGCGTAGGCATCCTTCTCACTTAGCCTAGCGTCGTTCAAAGAATATAATAACTTCAAAGAGTCGGAAATTTCTTTTAAAGAATCCTCCTTTTCTTCCTTTGAATAGCAAGGCAATACAGGTGTGTAAGACCGTATGCCGTAGGAGGATGGATCGGCGACCGTATAATGCATATTTAAGGTATTTGCCGTTAACTCCGAGGTAAAGAAATCCTTAGAAAAGACTTGGAAAGTCCTGGTATCCTTGGTGAAGAAAAAGGAGAAAGAACCTATCAAGAAAATGAGGGAGAGAACGGTTAAGAGAGCCGCTTTGTGTTTGTTGGAGAGATGAATGTTCATGAGCTTTTTCAAAGAAAATACCTGATGTCTTTTTTTAAATATATGATGAATAAAAATGAAAGATGAATTTTGTAAGAAATATAAATTGTACCGGTAGCATATGGAAAATACAACTTTATAAACACAACTTTTTAAATATGTACACATACTTATCCAATTATGTTCAAAAATAATTGACAAGAGGTGAAATATATTTTATTATGTACATATATAACAATCAAAATCAAAAAAAATAAAATAAAACAAGAAAAATACACAAAAAATGTATATTTTTGAGGTAAAAGAGAAGGGACAAAAAGAAATAAATACAATTTTAAAGGGATAAAAAAGGAGTAATTGTACATATAGCAGCTGTAATAATGCTGTTGCGAGGAAGTAAAAGGAGGAAACCGTGAAGGATAAGAAATCTTTGAAAAAGCAAGTAAGAAGCATGGGCATACGGGCTAAGCTGAATGGGATGATATTGGGAATGGCGGTCATTTTTATAATACTGCTTGTCATCACGGCCAATAGAACCATAGAATATAATTCGCAGTATGAGGGAGTTTTGGAAAATATAAGTAAAGTTGCCTATATTAAGACGAATAGCGTAAAAATTGCAAGGACTGTAGTCAACTTATGTGCCGTGGGCGGAAGTATTGCAGATAGCGGACATCCTGAGGCAGTGGCGCTCATGGAAACTTACATACAGGATATAGGAAATAATATAGGTGAGGATGCAAAATATAATCAGAATAGAAACCAATTGGCCAGCCTTTCTTCGGAAGTGGACAAATATGCGACACTATATAAGGAAATCGTATCTTTGTGCGGTGACAATTATTCCAACGCGGCTTCCGACCAAGCTGCGAAGCTCGACAGTTCTGCGCTGTTTCTTTCTACCAGCGCGGAGAACCTTCTTACCTATGAGATAACGAGGAGTGAGGCGCTTCAGCAGCAGATTAAAGAAGAGGTTCAGCAGATGTTCGGATTGCTTATAGGAATAGCTGTTGTTATTTTTATCGTTACGACGGTGATAGCCATGCTCGTATCCGAAAGTATCACGAGGCCGATCAAAGTATTAAAAAATAAGTTAGTCGTCATTGCGGACGGAGACTTATCGGAATCCGATATTGTAGTCAAGAGGCGGGATGAAACAGGTCAGCTTGCGGTGGCTTTTAATAAGATGAAAAGGAGCATTACCTCTGTTTTGCGCCGTGTGCTGGAAGGCTCGGTAGAGCTGGAACGCGCGACGGAGACCGTAAACAACAGCGTGGTAAGGAATGCCGCCGGAAGCGTCCAAATAGCAAATTCTGTCGGGGAAATGCTTTTGAGGCTGCAGAAGCAGCAGGACGAAGTGGCAAAGATAGTACTGCAGATTAGAGAAATGGAGAGTATATCCGGAGTTATTGTCGAAAATACGGAAAAGATTCAAATGAATTCCGAGAGAGCGAAATCAGAAGCTCAAAACGGAATGGATAAAATAAATAGCTATGTGAAACAATTAGAAGTGATAGATACTTCTATCAAGGAAGTGACGGAGGTATTCGGGAGATTCAACGAAAATGCCAAGCTTATGACGGATGCACTGAATTCCATAACGGAGATTGCATCTCAGACCAACCTCCTATCGCTGAATGCTTCCATTGAGGCGGCGAGAGCTGGCGAGGCCGGCAAGGGATTTGCGGTCGTTGCCGATGAAATAAGAAAGCTTGCGGATGACTCCGGAAAAGCGGCGGAAGAAATAGGGAGCATGATCAAGCAGCTTCAGACGGAGTCGGAAAACATGAATATAAAGCTGGAAGAAAGTCTGAGTCATTTGAAAAGGGGTAATGAAATGACGCAGGAAACACAAAAGGACTTTTTAACTATTCAGGAAGGCACCGGCAAGGTACGGGAAAGTGTTTCTGATATAACGGACAAGCTGGGAACACTTACTAAAAAGATAGAAAATGCCGTACGCAGCGCGGAGATCATAGAGAATGCGGCGGACGAAAGTGTTACCGGAATCAATGAAATAAATGAGGTCGTTACGGAAGAAACCGCGAATCTGGAATTGGTATCTTCCGCAGCCGGAAGGCTGTTGTTGCTTACCAAAGAACTGGAAGGTATGGTTTCGGAATATAAATTGTCACCTATAATGGAGTCGGAAGCGGAGGAGAAGAAATAAATGATAGACGAAAGTGAAAACAAAGATACGAATATAGATGGAAGCGAGGTAAAAAAGAAAGTTAATTATTTGCCGACAAAATTTTCTTTGACCATCCGTTTGATGGTTGCTGCCTATTTGGCCTATATCGTGTATTCGCTCAAAGATGTGCAGGAAAAATATACGGGTAATGAGCTGATATTCTTTATTATTGCGATTGCAGCATTTGGTGTTATTGCGGTTTTTCTGCTCATACATTCGATTAGAGCTCTGATTACCGGGAGATATGTAGGCGGAGCCATGGATGAGAGCACAGAAGATGAAACGTCCGATTGAATGTAATGCTGTAAATATAAAGAAAAATAGTTGTATGTATACAAATTATGGAAGTTGCACATAATTTGTGCAAAAATACAGAAAAATATGTTGACAAAAAGAAGAAAATAGCATAATATATAAATACAAGATGGACGCGGAAATAAATGTTATGAAAAATGACCTTGAAATCAGAGTAAAATAGAAAAAACGCACAAAGACCCGTGTGATTTGAAAAATTCACCTATAAAAACAGGCATTGAAGTAGCGATTTTTTTCCGTACAACGCCATACAAATACATGTTCACTTGTTAATACAAGTGAATATATTATCAACCAAGGGAGGAATAAACTATGAAAAGAAAACTTTTAAGTGCTATTATTAGTGTGGCTATGGCTGCAACATTGTTAGTTGGCTGTGGCAGTACAGCAGCTACTGAGACACCGGAAGCTACAGAAACTCCGGCAGCGGCGGAGGAAGCAGAAACTGCAGAGCCGGCAGCGGACGCTACGGCATCAGGCGCAGGTAAAAAAGTAGGTGTGGCAATGCCTACACAGTCATCCGAAAGATGGATTAACGACGGTGCTAACATGAAGAGTCAGTTGGAGGCACTCGGATACGAAGTAGACCTTCAGTATGCGGAAGATGATGTACAGGCTCAGGTTTCCCAGATTGAGAACATGATCGCAAGCGGAGTAAACTGCCTTGTAATCGCATCTATCGACTCACAGGCGCTCGTTAACGTAGAAGAGCAGGCTAAGGCGGCGGGCATTCCTATTATTGCTTATGACCGTTTGCTCATGGATACGGATGCGGTTTCTTATTACGCAACCTTTGACAACAAGGGTGTAGGTACCGCAATCGGTAAATACATTGAAGAAAGCAAAGATTTACCGGCAGCTCAGAAAGCAGGCGAATCTTATACAATCGAATTCTTCATGGGTTCACCGGACGATAACAATGCAGTAATGCTATACAACGGTGTTATGGAAGTATTACAGCCTTATCTTGATGACGGCACACTTGTATGTAAATCAGGAAGAACATCTTTTGAAGATACATGTATCTTAAGATGGTCACAGGAAACAGCTCAGCAGAACTGTGAGAACTACTTAACAGGATTCTATGCAGATGAAAAACTCGATATTGCTTGCTCCGCATTCGACGGATTTGCTTACGGTATCAAAGCTGCTCTTGAAGGTGCTGGTTACACAGTGGGCGATGAATGGCCGCTTATCACAGGTCAGGATGCAGAGTTAATGGCAGTTAAGAACATTATCAGCGGATATCAGACAATGTCTATCTACAAAGATACACGTCTCCTTGCTGAAAAGTGCGTAACGATGGTTCAGGCAGTTCTTGAAGGTTCAGAGCCGGAGATTAACGACACAGAGCAGTACAACAACAACAAAATTGTTGTTCCTTCTTACCTTTGCACACCGGTAGCTGTTGATTCCAGCAACTACAAGGAAATCATCGTTGACGGCGGATATTACACAGAAGAGCAGTTAGCTGAGTAATTCAAATTGTTGTTTCAACGAACTGAAAATAAAAATTAAAAAGTAAGGGCGGCGGCATAGTGCTGCCGCCTTCTTAATACTTAAAATAAATTCGGAAGTTTTTGAAAGTAAGCAGAAAGGAAGTTATGCGGATGTCTGATTATATATTGGAAATGAATCACATAACAAAGGCTTTTTCAGGAGTAAAGGCTTTGGATGATGTCAATCTGAAAGTGAAACGGGGAGAGATTCACGCGCTGTGCGGGGAGAACGGAGCCGGTAAATCCACACTGATGAATGTTCTGTCGGGCGTCTATCCATTTGGAACCTATGATGGGGATATTGTTTATAACAATGAAGTATGTAAATTCCATAGTATAAAAGAAAGCGAAGCTAAAGGTATAGTTATCATTCATCAGGAACTTGCCTTGAGCCCGTTCCTTTCTGTTGCGGAGAACGTATTTCTGGGAAATGAACAGACCGATATAAAGGGAGTCATCAATTGGACGCTGACGAGAAAGAAAGCTCATGAAATGCTGGAAAAAGTAGGACTGGGAGATGAAAATGTCAATGCTCCTGTCAACACATTAGGCGTCGGAAAGCAGCAGCTTATAGAGATTGCCAAGGCAATGGCGAAAAAAGTAGAGCTTTTGATTTTGGATGAACCGACGGCTGCATTAAATGATGAAGAGAGCAAGAAGCTTTTGGAAATCATGCTGGAACTTAAGAAGCAAGGGATTACTTGCATCATTATTTCCCATAAGTTGAATGAGATTGGTTATGTGTCGGATGCCATTACGATTATTCGCGATGGGCACACGATTGAAACGCTGGAAAAAGGAAAAGATGAATTCTCTGAAGACAGAGTCATCAAAGGAATGGTAGGACGAGAACTTACCAACCGTTATCCGGTCAGAGAAGATATAACGCTCGGCGATACGATATTCGAAGTAAAGAATTGGAACGTATATCATCCGGACGATGGGGACAGACAAATAATTAAAGATGTAAATCTGCATGTAAAGGCCGGTGAAGTCGTAGGTCTGGCCGGACTGATGGGTGCCGGACGAACAGAACTGGCAATGAGCATCTTCGGAAGATCTTACGGACAGAAAATATCCGGAACCATACTTATAAATGGCAAGGAAGTGACGATCAAGTCGGTAAAGGATGCTATTAATAATAAGTTGGCTTATGTATCGGAGGACCGTAAGAATTACGGATTGGTTTTAATAGATGATATCAAGAGAAATATGACAATGGCAGCACTGAGGAACTTTTTCTCCAAAAAGGGTGTTGTAAACAGCAATGAAGAAATCGTTGCCGCAGAAGAATACAGAAAAAAGATAAATGTAAAAACAAATTCCATTAATCAAACAGTCGGCTCGCTTTCCGGAGGTAACCAGCAGAAGGTGGTTCTTGCGAAGTGGATGCTGACCCAGCCTGATATACTGATTCTTGATGAGCCTACAAGAGGTATAGATGTCGGGGCGAAATACGAAATTTACTGTATTATCAACGAACTGGCAAAAGCAGGTAAAGCAGTGATAGTTATTTCTTCAGAAATGCCTGAAATTATTGGAACCTGCGATCGTGTATATATTATAAATGAAGGGGAAATAGCAGGGGAATTGAAGAAAGAAGAAATATCACAGGAAAGAATTATGCAGCGCATTATGGCGCATAACAGAAAGGGTGAAAACTAATGGAAAAGAAAAAAACTGTTAATTTGGATATGAAGCAATACGGTATGGTACTTGCCCTTATTGCGGTATTTATTATCTTTGCTATTCTGACAGGAGGAAAAAACCTGTCTCCTGCGAACATAAATAATCTAATTATGCAAAATGGTTATATTGTCATTTTGGCAGTAGGTATGTTATTATGTGTTCTGACAGGTAACATTGATTTAGGTGTAGGCTCTATCGTTGCACTGTGTGGTGCTGCGGTCGGAATTATGATGGTGGATTACAAGATGAACATGGCATTAGCGATATTGGTTGCCCTTGCAATCGGTATAGCTTCCGGTATGTTTGCGGGCTTTTTTATAGCAAAGCTTAAGATTCCGCCTTTTGTTGTAACATTGGCTACCATGCTAATGGGACGCGGTCTGACGTATACCTTGTTAAAGGCACAGACAAAAGGCCCTCTGCCGACCGATTACACATATATCGGCGCAGGATTTCTTCCGACAGTAAAAGTAGCTTTCGGAAGCAAGGAAATAGATTTGGTTTGTATCATTGTGGCTCTTGTAGCATCTTTGCTCATAGTACTTTCCGAGATTAAAAATATCAGAACAAAGAAGAAATATGGTTTTGCAGTCAATCCGGCTTGGCAGATAGTACTGAAAGAAGCAGTTATTCTTTTAATCGTATGGTTCTTCTTCTACAAGCTGGCAAGTTATAACGGCATTCCTTTCGTTCTCATTATCATGGGACTCCTCGTAGGAATTTATCATTTTGTTACGAGCAGAACGGTTGCAGGACGTCAGATATATGCTTTGGGAGGTAATGCGAAAGCTGCACAATTGTCGGGTATCAATACGGAGAGCGTATTCTTCTGGGTGTACACGAACATGGGAATGCTTTCCGCAATAGCGGGTATCGTATTGTCCGCACGTAATGCGTCGGCAACGCCGAAAGCAGGTGACGGATTTGAATTGGATGCTATCGCATCCTGCTACATTGGTGGTGCGGCAGCAGCCGGAGGAGTAGGTACCATTATCGGTGCGGTAGTCGGTGCGTTCATCATGGGTATCCTGAACAACGGTATGTCATTATACGGTTGGTCCACAGACATTCAGAAAATAGTAAAGGGTGCGGTACTTCTTGGAGCCGTTACCGTAGATATATTATCCAAGAGGAAAAAGGGCTGATAAATAAAACTAAAGATTAATATAAGGAGGCGGGCTAATCATTGTGATGCCCGGGAAAACCGTGGGGAAGAGTCAATCAAAATATATGGAGCTTGTAAACTGGATAAAAGAGCAGATTGCGGCTAAAGTTTTTCTGCCGGGACAGAAGATGTATTCGGAGAATGAGCTGAAGGATATGTTTCGTGTGAGCAGGCAGACGGTTCGCCATGCGATCGGCGTCTTGGAAAGTGAAGGTATTCTCATAAGAATACAGGGAAGCGGAACGTATATTAACGATAAGAGACAGGCCAATTTAGAGAACCGGACGAGGATTTCCGTAGTAACGACCTATGTGGACGGATATATATTCCCTAAGACGATCCAGGGAATAGAAAATGTCCTTTTTGAAAACGGCTATTCCGTCCAGATAGCCTTTACTAACAACCAAAATAGCAGAGAGAAGACGATTTTGGAGGATATCCTGAGCCGGGATGAAGTGGCCGGTGTAATTATGGAAACGACAAAAAGCGGTATTCCTAATTCCAACTTATATTTGTATGTTGAGCTGCAGAAGCGAGGGATTCCTGTAATTTTTATAAACAGCTACTATCCGCTGCTGTCTATTCCTCATGTTTCACTGAACGATAAGATGGCGGGCATGAGGGCAACGGAGCACCTGATTGAAATGGGACACAGGAAGATTGGGGGCATCTTTAAACTGGATGACGGGCAAGGACATATGAGGTATTCCGGTTATCTGGAGGCAGTGCAGAAAGCGGGAATGGAAGTAGAGGATGCTCATGTTGTCTGGATAGATACGGAAGACATCAAGCATCTGGAAAAGAAAAAAGAAAACATTCTGGAACGTCTAAAAGGATGCAGTGCTGTGTTCTGTTACAATGATCAGGTGGCATTTGAACTGTTAGGAATGCTGGCGGAAGCGGGAATCCGGGTTCCGGAGGATATTTCCATCGTGAGCATAGATGATTCGGAACTGGCCGTTCTGGGAGATGTGGAGCTTACTTCCGTTCCTCATCCCATGGATAAGCTAGGAGAGAAAGCAGCGAATAATCTGTTAAGAATGATAGAAAATCCGTCATATGACGGTACATACGAATTCGAAGCTAATATTGTATGCCGGGATTCGGTAAAGAAATTGATTTGAAGATAGATTATTATAGCCTTACGGCAGGTGACTTTCGGTCACCTGCTGTTTTTTTCGCAAAAAAACTAACCTTTTACACAAAAAAATCCCCTGTTTTTCTACTGGCGTTTGATATAATTTTATTGCTGGCAGACACACGGCGAAAAGGGAGGCTATTCTATGAAGAAGATTAGTATAAAATTCATGGCGGTTATTTTAATAGTGGCGGCAATTGGACTTGCGGGAATGGGAATATTGGTTAATAATGTAACTGGGATACGATTGGTAACGGAACGCATTCTCTCCGAGGAGTTGCAGGATTATAGAGAAGCATCCGAAATTGCGACAGACTTTGAGGTAATACATAAGTCCGTATTGAAGCATGTTATGACATCGAAGGAAACGAAGACTGTGCTTGCTGAAAATGAGATTAAGGCAAAACGCAAAAACATCGATATTCTATTGGCGTCCTATGAGACGAGATTAAGTGACGAAAAAAGGGTAATTTACGACGGGTTAGTTGCTACTTATGAAAACTACCTCTCGGATCTGGATACTATTTTGGAAATCAGCAAGGGTGGAGACAAGTCCAAAGCACAAACTCTTATATTTAGCAATATCACAAATTATGAGGGACAGATGGAGACCTGTCTAAGCCAATTGCAAAGTCTGTCGCTGGAGAAAATGGAAGCTGGTAAATCGTCCGTTTATTCTTATACGAGTCAGGTACCTCTTGTGAGCGCATTGTCGATAGGTATCGTGATACTCGCTGTTATCATAGCGTATCTGGTGGCAAAATGGACAGTAATTACGCCCATTAAGAGAACGACCAAAGATTTAAATAGAATTATAAGCAGCATCGAGGAGGAACGGGGCGATTTAAGCATACGTGTATCGGAGAAGTCGAAGGATGAGATAGGTGTGCTGGCAAAGGGTATAAACCGCTTTCTCGACATTTTAGAGAAGATAATAAGCAATATGATAGATTCCTGCAAACAGATGGAAGAAGCGCAGGAAAAAGTAAGGGTAAACATCAATGTCACGAATGAAAACGCGCAGAACACTTCCGCAACTACGGAACAACTTGCGACAGGTATGAAATGCGTTGCGGATAATGTAGCGATGGTTGGAGAAGAAGCACAGAAGGTCCGCTTGTCGGCAGAAGACATGGCAAAGCAGGCGAAGGAAGGCACCAACTATGCCGGAGAAATAAGAGAACGGGCGAAGGATTTGCAGGATAATGCGAGGGAGAGCAAGGAAAAGGCTCGCAATATATTGACGCAAATCGGAAGTGCGGTAAACGATTCCATAAACGATACGAAGCAAATAGGGAAAATCACGGAATTGACAGAAGATATTCTCGGCGTGGCCAGTCAAACAAACCTACTTGCACTCAATGCTTCCATTGAAGCAGCAAGGGCAGGAGAGGCGGGAAAAGGCTTTGCGGTAGTAGCTGACGAGATAAGGATGCTTGCAGACAATTCCAAGCAGACAGCAAATAAAATACAAAACATCAGCGAAAAAGTAGTTACGAGCGTAGCAAGGCTTACGGAAGAGGCATCAAAGATGCTTGAATTTGTGAGCGGTAAAGTGATGGAGGATTACGGAGTGTTGGAACATACGGGAGAGCAGTACTTTACGGATGCCGCTACCCTTCATGAAATTATGGAGAATATTATGCAAGCCTCGCATATGCTGAATATCGCAACAGAAAGAGTTGCGGAAACGAATGAAGGTATTACGCTTACGGTTAATGAAAGCACCGAAGGAATCAATAATGTTGTACATAATACGGTCGGAGTGGCAGATGGGATGAAGGAGATAGATTATGCGCTTCAAGGTATGGTTCGCGCAGTAAACATATTGGAAAGAGAAATAAGTATTTTTGACAGGCATAAGACAGAATAAGGATAGGAGCTTAAAACATGTTAAAAGTTTTTCTGGTAGAGGATGAAATCGTAATGCGGGAAGGGATTAAGAACAATATCCCTTGGGAAGAGGAGGGCTTTGATTTTGTGGGTGAGGCGAGTGACGGAGAACTGGCATATCCTATGATTCAAAAGCTCCGCCCGGATATTATAATTACGGATATTAAGATGCCTTTCATGGACGGATTGGAGCTGAGCCGTCTGGTAAAGAAAGACTTTCCTGATGTAAGCATCATCATACTCAGTGGATATGATGAATTTGAATATGCGAAAGAAGCAATAAAAATAGGTGTCACTGAATATTTGGTTAAGCCCGTCTCCTCTGCCAAGCTTCTGGAAGTGGTTAAGGAAATAGGCAATCGTATTGAGAAAGAGAATGAAAAGAAAAAATATCTGGAACAGTTCAAAAAAGAAATGAAAGAAATGGAGCTTCATGAAAAGGAAAAATTCCTGCATGAGATTCTTTCCGGTAAGATTTCCATGTCGGAGCTTCTGGAAAAAGGGAAGAAGTTAAACATTCATTTGGCGGCAGGTGTTTACAATGTCGTACTTTTTATGATGAGAGAATCGGAAGATACGGATCAGGCTTATTCGAAGGAACTGGCAGCGGCTTGGGATGCCATCATGGAGCTGGCGGAGCAGACGGAAAATATCTATATGTTTAATCGGAGTATAGATGGTGTGGAATTTCTCCTGCTGGATGAAAGCAGGAAACAGTTGGAGGAAAAAAGAGCAGATTTCCTTAAAAAGCTGATGGATATTTCTTGTGAATATGGGGAACTGCAATACTTCGGAGGAGTCGGCAATGTAGTCAACAGGCTCAGGGAAGTGCATGAATCCTATGAAAGTGCCAGCAAGGCTTTTTCTTACCGTTATCTGCTTTCTTACAACCGAATCGTATATGCGGAACAGATGGAAGAAATGCGTATCGGATTCGGAGAAGAAGATGCGGATATAGATCTGAAGGAGTTGGATTTCGGGAAAATAGACCGCAGAATCATTAAGAATTTTCTCGGTAAAGGACTTTTGGAAGAAGTATCTCATTTTATTGAAGACTATTTTTTAAGTCTGGGAACAGGCAATGTGGAATCCATGCTGTTTCGCCAATACATAACCACAGATATGTACTTCGGTACGGTCGCATTTGTGGAGGAGCTGGGATATAATGCCGATAATATTATAGGGGTGCTTGGTGATTTCAAAACAATTTCCGAGGTTCTTCCCTCGGTGGAAAAGACAAAAGAGTATCTGAAAAATATGATAAGGGCGGCGATGAACCTGCGGGATCAGATATCCGTAAAGAAATATGGAAGTCTGATTGACGATGCTAAGGCCTATATAGAGAAGAACTTTGATTCGGAAGATATTTCTTTAAATAGCGTGGCAACACATGTGAATATCAGCTCCAGCCATTTCAGCAGCATATTCAGTCAAGAGGAGGGGCAGACCTTCATCGAATATCTGACGGAACTTCGCATGAATAAAGCGAAGGAGCTGCTCATGTGTTCCAGCCTAAAAAGTTCGGAAATCGGCTATGCAGTAGGGTACAAGGATCCTCATTATTTCAGCTATCTCTTTAAGAAAACGCAGAACGTTACGCCGAAGGAATACCGCATGAGAGGTAAAGTGAGCAGTGCTGATAATTCGGGCATGGAGGAAGCATGAAGAGCCATTTCTTATTAGAGGAGACTTTCCGCCTCAACGGGAAATTAAATAGAAAATTGAATCTGATGATTACAGTTATTATGGTTCCCTTTATCGTTCTAGTGATTTATTTGCTTGTATCCATGATAAACTACTGTAATTCGTACAATCAGATTGTAAAGAACGTATCTCTTGCCAATGGCTACAATATCGATTTTAAAAAGGAAATCGATGCCGGCATGTATCAGATTGCCATCGGCTCGGCGGTTCCTGAAAATATCCTGGAGAAAAAGGATATCAGGAATCCTTATGAAGTATTGGAAGAGGCGAGGACTGATTTTACCAAATTGCAGAAATCCACGCTTGCGCCGGGCAATTCGCGAAGAGTTAAAAGGCTTTTGAAAACCTTCGATACCTTGGAAAAGCGCATGCTGGAAATATCGGAGGATGCCGGTGAAAGCGGTCATTATGAAGAGAATCTCGTGCGGCTCGACAACAATATAAGAATATTGACAGAAGTTCTTCAGGAAGGGATTCAGGAATATATTCATTACGAAACGGATCATTTGGAATCCGTAAGATATGAACTTGAGCTGAAAGAGAAACAAGCTGTGGAAGTCAGTATCGTCTGTCTGATTGCCGTCATCATAGGTGCGGTGATGGTAGGGGTTGTCATTTCAGGAAGCGTTGTAAGGCCTATTGTCAGATTATGCAAGACTACGGAGGAAGTGGCGCTTGGAAATTTCAGTGTGAGGGTAGAGGTGAACTCGTCGGATGAAACGGCGATTCTGGCGGAGAGCTTTAATCGTATGATTGCGGATATGGGGGAACTGGTGGAGCGGATCAAGCAGGAGCAGCTTAATCTGCGCAATGCGGAGCTGAAACTGCTGCAGGCACAAATTAACCCGCATTTTTTATATAATACTTTGGATACAATTATGTGGATGGCGGAGGCGGGACAGAAGGAGGAAGTGGTTTCTCTCGTTTCATCTCTGTCCGAATTCTTCAGGACGACTCTCAGCAAAGGCCGCGATTACATAACGGTAAAAGAAGAGGCATCCCATATAAAAAGTTATTTGGAAATACAAAAGTTCCGGTACCGTGATATTATGGACTATCAAATCGATATTCCGGAGAGCATGAATGAATACCCGATTTTGAAGTTGACTTTACAGCCTTTAGTAGAGAACGCTCTCTATCATGGTATTAAAAATAAAAGAGGCAAGGGAAAAATCGAGGTGAAGGGAGAACTGAGAGATAACCTTCTCATTTTTACCGTGGAAGACGACGGTATAGGAATGACGCCTGAGCAGATAAAAATACTATGCGAATATATCGAGAAAGAGCACAGCGTCAGTGAAGATACTGCGGGATTCGGCTTAGCTAATGTGAATGAGAGAATCCGGCTAAATTACGGGAAAGAATATGGTCTTACTTTTTCGAGCGCCTACGGAGAAGGGACGACAGTTAGAGTTACGATACCTGTTTAGAACCAAAATAATAAAGAACATAAAAAAATAAACCTTTTTCGAAAAAAAAATAAATATGTTCATTTTTTGTTCACAAATTAGTAAAAAATACCACTTTCCAAATAAAATATTCTCTATCTTTCCACGAGGGAATTGATAAAATTGAATATGTAAATGAGAGGGAACATTAGTGAAAGCTAGATGTGCCAAAATATTATAAGGAGGGTATTTAATGAAAAAGAAACTTTTAAGCATTATTCTTGCTACGGCAATGGTAGCAACCATGGTAGGATGCGGCAGCGCAACTTCAGAACCCGCAGCAGCAGAACCTGCAACAAAAGAAGCGGCAGAAGAAGCAACGCCTGCAGAGGAAGTAGCAGAGGAACCTGCGGCAGAGGAAGCTTCCGATGATTTAATCGTTGTCGGTTACGCACAGGTTGGTGCGGAATCAGACTGGAGAACAGCTAATACGGAGTCCTTTAAGACAACATTTACAGAAGAAAACGGTTATCAGCTGATATTCGACGATGCACAACAGAAACAAGAAAACCAGATTAAAGCAATCCGTTCCTTCATTCAGCAGGAAGTTGATTATATTGTAGTAGCTCCCGTAGTTGAAACAGGATGGGAAACTGTTCTGGAAGAAGCGAAGGAAGCAGGTATTCCTGTAATCCTTTCCGACAGAATGATGGACGTTTCCGACGATTCTTTATATGAATGCTGGGTTGGCGGTAACTTCGTAAAAGAAGGTGAAGATGCGGCAGCTTGGTTGAAAACTTACTTAGAAGACCAGGGTAGAGGAAGCGAAGAAATTAATATCGTTACTCTTCAGGGAACAATCGGTGCTTCCGCACAGGTTGGACGTACGGAAGGCTTTGCAAACGGAATGCAGGATAACTGGGTTATGTTAGATCAGCAGACCGGTGAATTTACACAGTCCAAAGGTCAGGAAGTTATGGAATCCTTCTTAAAGCAATATCCCGATATCGACGTAGTTGTATGCGAAAATGATAACATGGCGTTCGGTGCAATCGATGCTATCAAGGCAGCAGGCAAAACATGCGGACCGGAAGGCGATATTATTGTTATTTCCTTTGACGCGGTGGCAGCAGCTTTTGATTCCATGATCGCAGGCGATTTGAATGCAACATTCGAATGCAATCCGCTTCATGGACCTCGTGTAGCAGAGATTATTCAGAAGCTCGAAGCAGGTGAAACTGTAGAGAAGATCCAGTATGTAGATGAGTCCTATTTCGATACATCTATGGATGTGGCAGCAATTAAAGAAACACGCGCATATTAATAACAAACTATCAGAAATTAACCTGACGGATATACACTGTTATATGAAATGCATGGGTGGCGGGTGGAGAGTCTGGAAAGGATTCTTCCCCGCTATCTTTTTACGACAGAAGCTCGAGAGAAAGGGCTTAGATACGAAAAAATGGCAAAGAGATAATATAAAACGATGAAAAAGTATGGCAGATTTTAAGGAAGGAATGAAGCTCAATGGAAAACAGCCGTAAGGAGAATAAAATTGTATTGACAATGCGCCATATTAATAAGAACTTCCCCGGAGTTGTAGCTCTGCAAGACGTGGACTTTACATTGAGAGCCGGAGAAATACATGCTCTTATGGGAGAAAACGGTGCGGGAAAATCGACATTAATTAAGGTGCTGACCGGTGTAGAGGAATTCGAAACGGGAGAAATAAAAATTGACGGAATGCCTCATTCAATTATTAACAAGTCGCCGCAGGAAGCACAGGCAAACGGTATCAGCACCGTATATCAGGAAGTGAATCTCTGCCCGAATCTGTCTGTTGCGGAAAACCTGTTTATCGGCAGGGAACCGAAGAAGTTCGGAGCGATTGACTGGAAAACCATGAATAAAAAATCTAAAGAAGTTTTAGGAAGTCTTGATATAGATATAGATGTAACAAAGACACTGGATAATTATTCGATTGCCATTCAGCAGATGATTGCTATTGCAAGGGCCGTGGATATGTCGGCGAAAGTTCTTATTCTGGATGAACCCACCTCCTCATTAGATGACGGAGAGGTAGAAAAGCTGTTTACATTAATGAGAAAGCTGAAGGCACAGGGGGTCGGAATTATTTTTGTCACTCACTTTCTGGAGCAGGTATATGAAGTATGCGACCGCATAACAGTGCTCAGAAACGGTGCTCTGGTAGGTGAATTCGAAGTGGAGAAGCTGCCGAGAGTGCGCCTTGTGGCGGAAATGATGGGTAAAGATTTCGATGACCTCGCGGCTATCAAGAAAAGTGGCGAGGAAAAGAAAAAGAAAAGCGAAGAAGTAGTAATCGATGCAAGGAAACTATATCATGCGGGAACGATTAAGCCCTTCGATATTCAGATACATAAGGGTGAAGTTATCGGACTTACCGGACTCTTGGGCTCAGGACGTAGTGAGCTTGCGCGTGCGATTTACGGTGCGGATAAAGCGGACGGAGGAGACCTTTTTGTAAAAGGGCAGAAGCTTTTGATAGGAGCTCCTATCGATGCTATGCAGGCAGGTATGGCTTACTTGCCGGAAAATAGAAAAGAAGAAGGTATTATTGCCGATCTTTCCGTAAGAGAGAACATAATCATTGCCCTGCAGGCGAAAAAAGGCATATTCAAGCAGCTCAGCAGAAAAGAGCAGGAAGAATTTACGGATAAATACATAGAGCTTTTGCAGATTAAGACAGCTAACAGAGAGGTCCCCATCAAGCAATTGTCAGGGGGCAATCAGCAGAAAGTAATCTTAGGAAGATGGCTTCTTACCAATCCCGACTTTATCATTCTGGATGAACCTACCAGAGGTATTGACATCGGTACGAAGACGGAAATACAGAAGCTCGTATTGAGGCTTGCCGGGGAAGGAATGGCAGTAATGTTTATTTCCTCCGAAATAGAGGAAATGCTACGCACTTGCTCGAGAATGGCAGTATTGAGAGACGGATGGAAAGTGGGAGAGTTAGGAGAAGAAGAGCTTTCACAGGAAGGCGTTATGAAAGCGATAGCGGGAGGTGGAAGTGATGAGTAATGCTAAAAAAACATTAAGAAAGCTGACGGAGTATAAACTTTTTCTGCCGTTTTTATGTTTGGCACTCGTTCTGTTGATTAACGTAATTAAAACACCGACCTTTTTTGCAATAACAATTAATAACGGAGTATTTTACGGGTATATTATCGACGTTATAAACCGTGCCAGCGAACTGGTAATTCTTGCCGTAGGAATGACGCTCGTAGTCGCAGCTTCCGGTGGTACGGATATTTCCGTAGGTGCGGTCAGCGCACTAGCAGGCGCAGTCTGCTGCTTTGTACTATCGGGTGGCGAACAATCGGTAAACGAATATCATGCGCCCTATATTCTCGGTGTGCTTGCGGCGATGGCTATAGGTATTATATGCGGAGCATGGAACGGGTTTCTTGTAGCTAAGATGAAGATTCAGCCCATGGTGGCGACGCTGATCTTGTTTACGGCAGGCCGCGGTATCGCGCAGCTTATTACAGACGGACAGATGATATATGTGCGTGTGGACCACTTTAAGAAGCTGGGAGCCTTTATAGACGGCGTTCCGCTTCCCACACCGGTATTTGCAGCAATCTTTGTGGTAATAGTGACCATGCTGCTGTTAAAAAAGACAGCGCTTGGACTTTATATCCAGACGGTAGGTATCAACGCTAAAGCGGCAAGACTGGTAGGGCTTAATTCTACGATGATACAGTTCCTCACTTATACCTACTGCGGTCTGTGTGCCGGCATAGCCGGGCTTATCATCACCTCCAGAGTATATTCCATCGACGCGAACAACGCGGGTCTCAATATGGAGCTCGATGCAATCCTCGCGGTGGCTCTCGGCGGTAACAGCTTGGGAGGCGGCAAATTCTCGTTAGCAGGAAGCGTAATCGGAGCCTATACGATTCAGGCGCTTACCACAACCTTGTATGCCATGGGGGTATCCGCGGATCAGATTCCGGTATATAAGGCTATCGTAGTTGTAATCATCGTATCCCTGCAGTCTCCGGAGCTGTTGAAAATATGGAAAAACATAAAGAAAAAATTCGGAAATGACGGCGCAAGAAAGAAGGTGGCATAATGAAGAAATTAAAATTAGAAGGCAATCAATTCCTGCTTCTTATTACAGTTTTACTATTTGCTGTCATGTATGTCATCGGCTTGATCGTATTCAAGGATAATAATTTCGGAAGACTTCAAGTATTTTTGAACTTGTTTATCTCCAATGCGGGGCTGATAGTCATCGCAGTATCCATGACGATGGTTCTCATTACGGGAGGTATCGATATTTCGGTAGGTTCCGTAGTGGCGATGACCTGTATGCTTCTCGCATGGATGATGGAGAAGAAGGGCATCGGAGCGGTTCCCGCCGTTATTATCGTACTTTTAATCGGTATTGTATTTGGTCTTGTACAAGGATTTCTCATAGCCTATTTAAAGATACAGCCCTTTATCGTTACCCTTGCGGGAATGTTCTTCGCAAGAGGCATGACAGCTATCATAAGCACGGAGATGATCAGCATAAAAAATGAACTGTTCCTGAGCTGGGCACAGGAAAAATTATATTTTCCTTTCGGCGGATATGTGAACAAAAAGGGCGTCGTTATAAATCCGTACATCTATCCGAGTGTAGTGATGGCTCTGCTCGTGCTTGTCATTGTATTTCTCATACTGAAATATACGAAATTCGGCAGGTCTATCTATGCGGTGGGCGGTAACGAACAATCCGCATTGCTAATGGGATTGAACGTAAGAAGGACCAAATTGAAAGTATATATTATAGACGGCTTTTTGGCAGCTTTCGGCGGATTCTTATTCTGCTTAAATACCTGCTCCGGCTTCGTAGAGCAGGCGAAAGGCTTTGAAATGGAAGCGATTGCGGGTGCCGTAATCGGCGGAACGCTTCTTACCGGCGGTGTAGGTAACGTAATCGGTAGTCTATTCGGCGTATTAATCAAAGGAACAATAGAAACATTCATCACCTTCCAAGGGACTTTATCTTCTTGGTGGACAAAAATCACGATAGCAGCATTGCTAGCCTTTTTCATCATACTCCAGAGCCTATTTGCCAAGGCGAAGGAGAAACGTAAGTAGATCCGGCACTGCCGGATCTGCCTCAGGGGAGTCGTTTTGATTCCCCTGTTATTTTTATTTTTTTGTATTTTTATGTTTTTTATTGCTATTTACGGCAAAACTGCTAAAAGAAGTTTAAAAATTGTGGGAATTTATTTCATGTTACGATATAGACGGGAAAATTAATATGTGGTAGAGTATTTTAGTAAAGTATTTTAGTAAAGATAAATGCGGTTTATTTTTGGAGGAAAAAAATGGAAAATTTAGAATTACAAAAAAAAGCCAATGAAATTCGAAAAGGTATCATCACGGCGGTCCACAGTGCAAAAGCCGGACATCCGGGTGGTTCGTTGTCGGCAGCGGATGTTTTCACCTATTTGTATTATGAAGAGATGAACGTTGATCCGAAGAATCCGAAAATGGAAAACAGAGACAGATTCGTGTTGTCCAAAGGCCATACGGCACCGGGATTATATTCGACATTAGCGAACAAAGGCTATTTTCCTGTAGATGATTTGAAAACGTTGCGTAAACTCGGGTCTTATCTGCAAGGACATCCGGATATGAAGCATATTCCGGGAGTTGATATGTCCAGCGGCTCTTTGGGACAAGGAATATCGGCAGCAGTGGGAATGGCACTTGGAGCAAAAATGGACGGCAAAGATTTCCGTGTATATACATTGCTTGGAGACGGTGAGCTTCAGGAAGGACAAGTATGGGAGGCAGCTATGTTTGCCGGACACAGGAAATTGGATAACCTCGTAGTGATTGTAGATAATAACGGTTTACAGATTGACGGCAAGGTAGATGATGTATGCTCTCCTTATCCGATAGATAAAAAGTTTGAATCATTTAATTTCCATGTAATTAATGCGAATGCTCATGACTTCGATGATATTAGAAGAGCGTTTAAAGAGGCGCGCGAAACAAAAGGAATGCCTACTGCAATTGTTGTACACAGCGTAAAGGGCAAAGGCGTATCTTTCATGGAAAATAAGGCGGCTTGGCATGGTACGGCGCCCAACGACGAACAATTTGCGGTAGCAATGGCAGACTTGGAAAGGATAGGTGAAGAATTATGTCAGAAGTAAAGAAGATAGCAACGAGAGAGAGCTATGGCAATGCGCTTGCAGAGCTTGGCGCGGAATATCCTAATTTGGTAGTTTTGGATGCCGATTTGGCAGCCGCTACAAAAACAAGCGTTTTTCAGAAGGCTTTTCCCGAGAGACATATAGATTGCGGAATCGCGGAATGCAACATGGTAGGAATCGGTGCGGGACTTTCCACAGTAGGAAAGATTCCTTTTGTCAGCACATTTGCAATGTTTGTTGCAGGACGTGCATTTGAGCAGGTACGCAATTCCTTAGGATATCCTCATTTGAATGTAAAAATTGGTGCTACCCACGCGGGTGTTTCCGTAGGTGAAGACGGAGCCTCTCACCAGTGTAACGAAGATATTGCACTTATGAGAACGATTCCGGGTATGGTTGTTATGAATCCGGCGGACGATGTGGAAGCGAAAGCTGCTGTAAGAGCGGCGATAGAGCACGACGGACCGGTATATCTTCGTTTTGGAAGGGCAGCTTGTCCTGTGATTAACGACAATCCGGATTATAAATTCGAAATAGGAAAAGGAACCGTTTTGAGAGAAGGAACCGATGTGACGATAGTGGCAACGGGAATCTGTGTAAGCAACGCGTTAGAAGCTGCTGCGAAGCTGGAAGAGGATGGCATCAGTGCAGAAGTAATCAATATCTGTACAATCAAGCCTCTGGATGAAGAACTGATTATAGCATCAGCAAAGAAGACAGGCAAGGTCGTTACGGCTGAAGAACATTCCGTAATCGGTGGATTAGGAAGCGCAGTATGCGATGCGTTGTGCAAGGCAGCTCCTACGCCGGTATGCAAGATAGGCATGCAGGATGTGTTCGGTGAATCGGGTTCTGCAACGGCATTGCTGGAGAAATATGGTTTAGACGGCAATGGCATATACAAAACAGTAAAAGAGTTCGTCGGAAAGTGAGAGAGCAAATGCTGATATTATCACCGTCTATTTTGGCGGCAGATTTTTCCATATTAGGAAAACAGATAAAAGAAGTAGAGGAAGCTGGAGCGCAGTACCTTCATATAGATGTTATGGACGGGAGCTTTGTACCGTCCATATCCTTTGGGATGCCGGTCATAAGTTCCATACGGAAGGCGTCGAATATTATTTTTGACGTACATCTTATGATTGTCACGCCGGAGCGCTATATAGAAGAGTTTGCAAAATGCGGAGCGGATATTATTACCTTTCACCTGGAAGCGGTACAAGACGCCGGAGCCGTAATAGATAAGATACACGGTCTGGGGAAGAAGGCCGGCGTATCGATAAAACCGGGAACACCTGTAGAAGCGGTTCTTCCGTATTTAGATAAACTGGATATGCTTCTTGTGATGACTGTGGAGCCGGGCTTCGGCGGACAAAAATACATTCCCGAATCGACAGAGCGCATCAGGCTGGCCAGAAGATATGTGGAGGAAAGAGGCCTTTGCACGGATATTCAAGTGGACGGAGGAATTACCGCAGATAACGTGCATGTCGTACTGGAAGCGGGCGCGAATGTAATTGTGGCAGGCTCTGCTATCTTCAGAGGCGATATAAAACGAAATGTGAAGGACGTACTGGAAGCATTTGAGACATTCCAAAAATAAAAAATATGTTTAAGAAATTGGAAAGAAATGAGCCCTGCTGGTGTGGGAGCGGAAAAAAATATAAAACCTGCCATGAAGCCTTCGATGATAAAGTTCTGCGTTACCAGAAGGAGGGACATATGGTTCCCGACCGCGATATGATAAAGACGAAGGAACAGATAGACGGCATCAGAGAGAGCGGGAAGATTAATACAGCGGTGCTTAACTATGTGGAAGAAAATATTCGCGAAGGGATATCCACAGAGGAAATTGACCGCATGGTATATGAGAAGACAACGGAGCTCGGAGGTATTCCGGCTCCTCTTCACTATGACGGATATCCGAAGAGCGTATGCACTTCCATTAACAGCCAGGTATGCCACGGCATCCCGGCAGAGGATAGTGTACTGAAGAGCGGAGACATTGTGAATGTGGATGTATCCACAATATATAACGGTTATTTTTCCGATTCTTCCCGCATGTTCTGTATCGGGGAAGTGGAGGAGGCTACAGCGAAGCTGGTTTGCGTTGCAAAGGAATGTATGGAAAAGGGGATTGAACAGGTAAAGCCATGGAGCTTTCTTGGAGATGTGGGTGAAGCGGTTCATAACCACGCGCTTCGGAACGGATACAGCGTAGTTCGAGAAATCGGCGGGCACGGCGTAGGAATAGAGTTCCATGAAGATCCTTTTGTAAGCTACGTGACGAAAAGAGGAACGGACACCCTTATGGTGCCCGGTATGGTATTTACGATAGAGCCGATGATCAATATGGGAACGGACGAAATCTATATTGATGATGAAAACGGCTGGACAGCATTTACTGATGACGGGAAGCCGTCGGCACAGTGGGAGGTTACTGTTGCGGTAACTGAAGATGGCTATGAGATATTAGCGTATTAAAGAAGCAAAATTTGCTTAGCAATGCAAACCAGGATTGACGATTGACAGTATAATTTCTTTGTGTTAGTCTAACAATATCGATAAAATTAATGTAAAAAGCAGTGACGAAGAGAGTAGGTATGTAGTAACTTTCCAGAGAAGGTTCCATTTCGCGAGGCGGGCGGCCGACGGAATGCTGGGAGGAACCGGGTGAAAACATGTCGAACATGGCTTCCGAGCAGCGCACCGAACCGGTAATACATCGGTAAGGCTGCGACAGGTCCGCCTGTTATAGCGGCAGGGTATACCAGCATGATTATGCGCTCAGTGCATGATAATATGGCGGTACCTGCAGAGGTTCGTTTCGTGAGGGACGGACAAAGGGAAGTGGTAACACGGCTTTTAGCTCGTCTTCTTATGTGATTTAAGAAGAGGAGCTTTTTTATTTTAGAAAAGGAGAAAAAGATGAGTAAAGGAAAATATTACATTACGACCGCTATTGCCTATACATCCGGCAAACCTCATATAGGTAACAGCTATGAAATCGTACTCGCGGACAGTATTGCCAGATTTAAGAGAAAAGACGGTTATGACGTTTTTTTTCAGACCGGAACCGATGAGCATGGCCAGAAGATTGAATTAAAAGCACAGGAAGCGGGCATTACACCGAAGGAGTATGTGGATAACGTTGCCGGAACGATTGAACATTTGTGGAATCTGATGGATACGTCTTATGACAAATTCATTCGTACGACGGACACCTATCATGAAAAACAGGTTCAGAAGATATTTAAAAGACTGTATGAACAGGGAGATATATATAAAGGAGCCTATGAAGGAATGTATTGTACTCCTTGTGAATCCTTCTGGACGGAGTCGCAGCTTGTGGATGGCAAGTGTCCGGACTGCGGACGGGAAGTGAAGCCTGCGAAAGAAGAGGCATATTTCTTTAAAATGAGTAAATATGCGGATAGGCTCATCGAGCATATCAATACGCATCCCCAATTTATACAGCCGGTATCGCGCAAAAACGAAATGATGAATAATTTTCTTCTGCCCGGACTGCAGGATTTATGTGTATCCAGAACATCCTTTAAGTGGGGCATTCCCGTGGACTTCGACAGTAATCATGTTGTCTATGTATGGCTGGATGCACTTACAAACTATATTACCGGAATCGGATATGACTGCGACGGAAACAGCACGGAGCAGTATAAGGAGCTTTGGCCGGCGGATTTGCATCTGATCGGAAAAGATATCATCCGTTTCCATACGATTTACTGGCCTATATTTCTTATGGCCCTCGGAGAAGAGCTGCCGAAGCAGATATTCGGACACCCGTGGTTATTGCAGGGAGACGGCAAGATGAGCAAATCCAAAGGAAATGTCTTATACGCGGACGATCTGGCGGACTTTTTCGGTGTGGATGCAGTGCGTTACTTTGTACTGCATGAGATGCCCTTTGAAAATGACGGAGTGATTTCCAGGGAACTTATAGTAGAAAGGCTCAACTCTGATTTGGCCAATACCCTCGGCAATCTGGTAAATAGAACCATTTCCATGAGCAACAAATACTTCGGCGGAGTCGTTGAAGACAAAGGTGCCGCAACAGATGCCCAGAAGGCTCTGGATGAAGACTTGAAAGCGGTGGCAAGAGGAACGTACGAAAGAGTAAGAAGAAAAATGGAGGAGCTGAGAGTAGCGGATGCCATATCAGAAATTTTTGTACTTTTCAAACGATGTAATAAATATATCGATGAAACGGAACCGTGGTTACTGGCGAAGGAGGAAGCCAACAAGGACAGATTGGCAACTGTGCTCTACAATCTGGTAGAAAGCATCGCAATCGGTGCCTCCTTATTAGAGCCTTATATGCCTTCCACAGCTGAAAAAATTGCAGCTCAGTTGAATACCTCCTTAAGAGGATTCGAGGAGCTGGAGGAATTCGGCAAATATCCTTCCGGAAATAAAGTGACAGAGAAACCGGAGATCTTATTCGCGCGTCTGGACGTGAAAGAAGTGCTGGAAAAAGCAGAAACGCTGTTCGAAGGAAGTAAAGCGGATGAATCGGGAACAGACGGCAAAAAAGAAGAAGCGGTGCCGGATGGCGTCATAGATATCGAAGCGAAGCCGGAGATCTCCTATGATGAGTTTGCAAAAATGCAATTTCAGGTAGGAGAGATTATTGCTTGTGAAGAAGTACCGAAGTCAAAGAAGCTGCTTTGCTCCAAAGTGCGTATCGGCAGTCAGGTAAAGCAAATCGTGTCAGGCATAAAGCAGTATTATTCCGCAGAGGAAATGGTAGGCAAGAAAGTGATGGTTCTTGTGAACCTGAAGCCGGCTACTTTGGCGGGAGTGGTATCCGAAGGAATGCTTCTGTGCGCGGAGGATGCGGATGGTAATCTGGCACTTATGACCCCGGAAAAGAGCATGCCTGCAGGAGCAGAAATATGCTAATTTAAGGAATTTTTATTATAAACTTAAAATATCATATATTATGGTGTATAATGAGTTCATAGTGGGAGCATATATTTTGCCCACAGTGAACTCATTTCCATATTTAAATGCATTATTTAAAGAGGTTCACCATACAAAAGGACGGGACGGAGGGGATATTATGGTAAAAAAAGAAGAACTGTATTTTGACTCCAGAGATAATATCAGTAAAATTCATGCAATACAATGGATTCCCGAGACGGAAGAACCAGTATGCATTTTGCAGATAATACACGGTATGGCGGAATATGTGGACAGGTATGACGAGTTTGCTTCAACTATGGCGCAAAAAGGGATACTGGTCGTAGGAGAAGATCATCTGGGACATGGAAAGTCTGTCGGAGAAGGTCAGCAACATGGATACTTCTGCGAACAGGATGCTGCGACCGTCGTAGTGCGAGATTCCCATAGGCTGAAGAAAATGACTCAGCAGAAATATCCGGGAGTACCTTATATCATTCTTGGACATAGTATGGGCTCTTTCATACTTCGCAATTATTTATGCCGCTACGGAACAGGCGTACAAGGAGCCATTATTGTAGGCACCGGCAGGCAGCCCGGCAGTGTGATCTTGTTCGGGAAGGCAGTAGCCGCTGTGCAGAAGCTTTTCTGCGGTTCCGCAAAGCCGAGCAATTTATTGAATATGCTGTCTTTTGGTACTTACAATAAGAGAATCAGGGACAGTCACTCGGCTATGGACTGGCTAAGCAAGGATGAAGAAGTAGTGAAGGAATACGAACAGAATCCTCTCTGCGGATTTACTTTTACCATAAATGGATTTCAGACGCTTTTTGAACTGATGGGAAGGCTGAACAAGAAAGAACATCTGAAGAATATGCCCTTAGATCTGCCTATTTTGTTTGCATCAGGTACAGAGGACCCGGTAGGCGCTTATGGAAAAGGGGTAAAGGCAATATATCAGTCATTTCTGAATGTGGGAATGAAGAATGTACAGCTGAAGCTGTATGAAAACGATAGACACGAAATATTGAATGAAACGGATAGAGAAAAGGTTTACCAAGATTTTTACTTATGGATACTATCTGTTTTATGAACATAATGAAAGGAGATTAACTTATTATGAAAAAATGGCTGGCAGTATTAGGCGTTTTATTTTTAACAGCATTGTCCGGTATGAATGTATCCGCGAAAGAAGAAGGAAAAATAGCGGTTGCTCTGGGTGCGGATCTTACTGCGGAGCAAAAGGCTGTAGTGCTGGAGCTCATGGGTATAACGGAGGAGCAGCTATCGGGATATGACGTGGTTTATGTTACGAATGCGCAGGAGCATCAGTATTTGGATCAATATCTCAGTTCCTCCGTTATCGGAAGTAAATCTTTATCCAGTGTAATGCTGAAAAAAGGAGCGCCCGGAAGCGGAGTTACG
Organism: Clostridiales bacterium; assembly: GCA_012520655.1. GTDB lineage: Bacteria > Bacillota > Clostridia > Lachnospirales > Lachnospiraceae > Kineothrix. The sequence goes on from JAAYNW010000046.1 coordinate 32,832, forward strand.
GTAACGACGAAAAATGTCAATTATTGTACGACAGGTATGTACCGCAATGCACTTCTTATCGCAGGTGTTGAAGATACGGAAGTAATCGTTGCTGCACCGGCACAGATATCAGGAACCGCTGCTTTGATAGGTGCGGTAAAGGCTTACGAAAAAATGGAAGGGACGACGATTTCCGATACATCTCTTTCCAATGCCCTGGATGAGTTGATTACTACAGGGGAACTCGCAGAGGCGGCAAAGAATGTAAGCAGTGATGAAATAGAGAAATTAATCGCATATATTAAAGAAAAGGTAGCGAACGGAGAATTGGAGACGGATGAAGATATCCGAGCAGCAGTGGAAGAAGGAGAAGAACGTTTCGGCGTGGACCTTACGGAAGCGGAAGTAAAGAGAATTGTCGATTTGATGAACAAGCTCGAAGGTATGGGATTGAACAGCAGTTATTTAATAAGCCAGGCCGAAAAGCTGTATAGCAAATACGGCGCAGGTATTGTAAACCATGCGGATGAGGCAATCAGCGAGGCTGTGAGCGATGCAGTTTCCGAAGCTGCCGGAGGATTTTTCCAGAGTCTGAAAAGTTCCGTGAAAGATTTTTTTGACAGTATTTTTAAGTGATGAAGGTAAATAGACTTAAAATAGTACTTTAGAACTAAAAATATGTTACAATTTGGATATAATTTCTTGTAAATTCTAAAAAAATTCGTTATAATTACTTGTATTAGATAGTCGAAAGGGCAGAAACAATGACAGAAGGTGAGTTCCCTTACGAGATTCGTATGGCATATGAGAATGAGTGGGAAGAATCTATAGCTTTGGCATGGAAGACTTTTCTTCAGTTCGAAGCGGAAGATTATGAACCTGAAGGAGTCAGAAGTTTTGAAAATTTTATAACCGACAATGCGCTGCACCGCATGTTCATTATGGGTGCATATCAAATGTTTGTCGCACGTAAAGACGGCAAGATAGTCGGTATGATTACGGTCAGAAGCAATTCCCATATTTCGCTTTTGTTCGTAGATGAGAAGCATCACAGAAAAGGGGTAGGAAGAGCTCTGATATCCCGCCTATGCGAGTATCTCAAGACAGAGCTGGGAATCGAAAGAGTTACGGTAAACTCCTCTCCGTTCGGAGTGGGGTTTTACCATAGATTGGGGTTTAGAGACCTACAATCGGAACAGACGACCGACGGCATCCGGTATACGCCTATGGAATTGCTTCTGACAATCCGGTATCCGGCCGATTAAGAATAATAAAAAGGAAAAGGATTATTTAATATGAGTAAGTTTTTTGACATGGATAGTCCGGTCATGCGTTTTTTAACTGTTATGGCCGATTTAATGATACTGAATATTCTGACAATAATATGTTGTATTCCGATTTTTACGGTAGGAGCATCTTTGACAGCGCTGAATTACGTGTTGCTTAAAATGGTGCGCAACGAAGAAGGATATATTGTCAAATCATTCTTTAAGTCTTTTAAGCAGAATTTCAGACAGGCGACTATCATATGGTTGATTATTTTCGTATTTATACTGGTTTTTGTGGGGGATATTTTGATTTTTAACTATTCCGCCATGGAATTTCCGAAAGCGCTCAGAATCTTCCTGCTTGTTATGGCACTGTTCATGATGATGGTAGCTATATACGTATTTCCTGTGCTTTCCAGGTTTGACAATACGGTTATGAACACGATTAAGAATTCTTTGTTCATGTCGATTTTGAGTTTCCCTAAAACAATTCTGATGCTGATCATTTATGCGGCACCGTTAGTCCTGCTTTATATTACCCCGATGGCGGTTCCTCTCTCGTTTATGTTTGGAATTTCGGCGCCGACTTACTTTTCTGCAATGCTATACAGCGGAACCTTTAAAAAATTTGAACCCGAAGAAGAACCTACAGGAGATAGATTTGAAACTAATAGTCAAGAAGATGATGTAAATTAATTAGGGAGATGGCAATGAAAGATGGGCAAACAAGAGCGGCTGTTGCACAATGGCTGATTCCGGCCATTGTATTAATAGTAGTTGTTATCGTAATGTTATTTAACTTTTCAGCGAAGAGCAGTCAATCCGCTGCGGAAGAAGTAGAAAACCGTATGGTCGATGTGGTCGAGAAATACGCCATAAAGATAAAATATGAGCTGGCATCTATGGCAAATGCGGGGAAGCCGGTTGGCCACCTTATGGGGGAGTACATCGCCTTTAACGGGGGATTTTCTGCTAAGATGGCAAGCGTCCTGAAAGACAATACCAAAGCATACGCGATAATTTACTGTGATTCCGGCGAGAACGGAATGGATCAGAATGCCATCAAGGTGAATCTCAAAGACCTAAGTTATTTTGCGGAAATATTTGAAGAAGCAGCGGGTGGTAATACCTCCGACGCTGACGAACAAATGGCTGCCGACAACAAGGCAGTGAAGTATGTCTATGTGAAAGATGATGAAATCGGCATGGGTAAGGAAGCTGTTGTGGCCGTTATCTCTCTGGATACAGAGAAGGGCTCGGATAAACTGTTAATGTATTATCCCATCGATAATTTCAAAGGTTTATTTAAAAAAACAGAATTTGACGCAGATGCTTTTTATTTTTTAATTAATCCCGACGGAACGATTATGGAAACAACCGACTACGAAAGTGAGTTTCTCAAAGGCGATAATATATGGACAACGATCGAACAAAGCGGTAAGTATGACGAAGCAATTGCAAAGGCGATGATTAGAATGAAAAGCAAAGCATCTGGGAGCTTTAGTGCGGTGGTAAACGGTGAAGCAAGGAAATTCGTATATGCCCCGGTTGGAATTAACAAATGGACGCTGGTAGCCGGTGTAAACCAAAGCTATGCGGATAATCTTCAGGCAAGAGAATGGGGCAACGCCAAGCAGATGATATATCAGCTTGTAGTAGCTATTTGGGTATTCCTCGGACTGATAGTCGTTATCAATATTATCGATAAGATAAAGAGCACCGAGAAAAGCAAGGAGCTTGGAGAAATAGCGGATACGGATCTTCTTACAAGTCTGAACAATAAATTAGCAACAGAACGGAAAATTAAAGAATGGATGGAAAAAAACCCCAATGAACAAGGGTTGATGTTTGTTCTGGATATTGATAATTTCAAAAAAATCAACGATACCTTGGGACATGCTTTCGGAGATGAAGTATTGCGATCTCTCGGGCATCAGATCGGCTCTATTTTCCGTGCAACGGACGTTATCGGAAGAACCGGCGGAGATGAATTTACCATATTTTTAAAACATTTGAACGATGATGCTCTGTTGGAAAGGGAAGCGAAGAAGCTCTGCAATTTCTTTGAGAACTTCCAGGCGGGGGAATATGTAAAATATATGGTAACCGCAAGTATAGGCGCGGCGGTGTTTCCCAGAGACGGTAAAGACTTTGAGAGCTTGTACAAAGCGGCTGACAATGCCCTCTATAGCGCTAAGAAAAGAGGCAAGAACCAGCTGGCATTTTATGGTGATGACGAGTAAAAGAGAATGAAAAAGGAAAATTAATAAGAGAAGATTCAAGGAGGACACGGAATGGAAAAATGGCGTTGCACAGTATGCGGTTATATTCATGAGGGGCCTTTGCCGGAGGGATTCACCTGCCCCGTATGTAAGCAGCCGGCTTCGAAATTCGTAAAGGTTGAAGAGCCAAAAGCAGGAAATATTTATGCGGGAACAAAGACGGAAAAGAACTTGATGGAAGCTTTTTCAGGCGAAAGTCAAGCGAGAAACAAGTATACATATTTTGCTAATATTGCACAGCAGGAAGGCTATGACCAGCTGGCGGAAATCTTTTTAAAAACAGCCAGAAACGAGCAGGAGCATGCGAGAGTATGGTTCCAGGAGCTGGGACATTTAGGGAAAACTGCGGCTAATTTGCTGGCGGCTGCCGAAGGTGAGAATTATGAATGGACGGATATGTACGATCGGTTTGCGAAAGATGCGGACGAAGAAGGTTTTACAGAACTGGCAGAGAAGTTCCGCAAAGTTGCGGCCATTGAAAAAACCCATGAAGAAAGATACCGCGCACTGCTTAAGAATGTGGAAATGGAGCAGGTATTTGAAAAAAGTGAGGAAGCTATATGGGAATGCCGTGTATGCGGTCATCTCGTAATGGGTAAGAAAGCACCGGAAGTATGTCCGGTATGTGGAATGTCACAAAGCTTTTTCGAGCTCAGAAAAGAGAATTATTAATTTTTATGCAAGTAAGCGCATCATGCGCGTTTGTACAATGTGTATAAGATAAAAAAAAAATATTGTTCAAATTGACGCGGTTAATAAAAAAAAATAAGTAATGTAAGCAATTTCTACAATGTGTCCGAAAATCTTTGTGGAATGTTGGTATGGCGTAAAGAGTCAGGATTAGATATACTTAATTCATGGTTCATTAACGAATTCGGACGACGGTTCGGGATCGTGAGACAAGATGATTAGGAGGCAAATAAAATGGCAAGTTTATCATTAAAAAATATCTGTAAAGTATATCCTAACGGGTTTGAAGCAGTAAAAGATTTTAATCTTGAAATTACAGATCAGGAATTTATTATTTTCGTAGGACCGTCTGGATGCGGTAAATCTACAACTCTTCGTATGATTGCAGGTTTGGAGGATATTACGTCCGGCGAACTGAAGATCGGTGACAGAGTAGTGAACGATGTTGAACCTAAAGACAGAGATATAGCGATGGTATTCCAGAACTACGCATTGTATCCTCATATGTCGGTTTATGACAATATGGCTTTCGGCCTTAAGTTAAGAAAAGTTCCGAAGGATGAAATCGATAAAATGGTAAAAGAGGCAGCTAAGATTCTTGACTTAACACCTCTTCTTGATCGTAAACCGAAGGCTCTTTCCGGTGGTCAGAGACAGCGTGTTGCTATGGGTCGTGCTATCGTTCGTAATCCTAAGGTATTCCTTATGGATGAACCTCTTTCCAACTTGGATGCAAAGCTTCGTGTGCAGATGCGTATCGAGATTGCCAAATTGCACCAGAGATTAGGCACAACCATTATTTACGTTACACATGACCAGACAGAGGCTATGACACTCGGTACAAGAATCGTAGTTATGAAAGACGGTGTTATCCAGCAGGTAGATACACCTCAGAACTTATATGAGAAACCTACGAACCTTTTCGCAGCAGGATTCATGGGTTCACCTCAGATGAACTTCCTGGATGCTGAAGTTGAAGTAAACGGTGATATCGCAAGCCTTAAGGTTGCTGGCAACAGCATTCCTCTTCCTCCGGCAAAATCCAAGAAATTGATTGAAGCGGGCTATGCAGGAAAGAAGGTTACATTTGGTATTCGTCCTGAAGACGTATATGATTCCGAAATGTTCATCGAAACATCGAAATGCGTCTTTGAATCTACCGTTAAAGTATATGAATTGCTCGGTGCAGAAGTTTACTTATACTTTGATTTGGCTGAGTTCCCGATTACTGCAAGAGTAGATTCCCGTACGACAGCAAGGCCCGGCGATACAGTTAAATTTGCTTTTGATGTTGAGAAGATTCACGTATTCGATAAAGAGACAGAGCAGGTTATAACAAATTAATAAACATAGGCAAGACGGTTTAGTGTCTTAATGCTTCAGAACTTTTAGAATTATTCAAGGGGGGATGCATCCGCATCCCTCTTTTTTATAAGTGTTTAGGAATAGGAAGAAGAAATCAGGCGCATTTTTTGGCTTGCACAACACTATAAAATAATTTATCATAAGGGTATAATTTTTAGAGGGATTTCACTTCAGAAAGGCTGGTTTGTGAATATGGTATCAAGTCAGGTAATCAGGACAAGTATTGAAGAATTGCACGCGATAACAAAAGTCGACTTAGGCGTGTTTGATTTGAACGGTGTAGAGATAGCATCGACTTTTGAAGCCGAAAGCTTGGCATCCGGTATGGTGGCAGATTTCGCCGTTTCTCCGGCAGACAGCCAGGTTATTGGCAGCGATCATTTATTGAAGATAAGGGATGAAGGGGAATTAATGTATGTCTTAGTATCGAGGGGCACCGGAGATGAAGCGTACATGATAGGTAAGATTGCAGTCAGTCAGATACAGAATCTGATAATCGCATATAAAGAACGTTTTGACCGGAATAATTTCTTCCAGAATCTATTGCTCGATAACCTCCTTTTGGTGGATATTTATAATAGAGCGAAGAAACTTCATGTGGAAGTTGCCGTGCCAAGAGTTGTTTTGCTGGTTGAGACTAAGGCGGAGAGGGATGGAACAGCATCGGAGCTATTGTCGGGGATGTTTGCCGGCCAGTCGGGCGACTATATTACCGCTGTGGACGAGAGCAGTGTAATTCTCATCAAGTCTTTAAAAAATGGTGAAAGCTACGAAGAAATAGAGCAGATGGCATATACAATAGTGGATATGATGAACATGGAGGCAATGCTGAATGTAAGAGTGGCGTATGGAACTATTGTAAATGAGCTTAAGGATGTATCCAAGTCCTATAAAGAAGCAAAAATGGCACTGGATGTAGGAAAGATTTTTTACGTGGAAAAACGGGTAGATGCCTATAATACGCTTGGCATAGGAAGACTGATTTATCAGTTGCCGGTAAATCTATGTAAGATATTCATAGAAGAAATATTTGGGGATAAGGAAGCGCTTGAATTCGATGAGGAGACGCTTACAACGATTAACAAGTTCTTGGAAAACAATTTGAACGTATCAGAGACCTCGAGACAATTATTCGTGCACCGCAACACGCTCGTATACCGCATAGAGAAACTGGAAAAGAGTACCGGGCTCGACATTCGCACTTTCGATGACGCGCTGACGTTCAAGATTGCGCTGATGGTAGTGAACTATATGAAATATTTGGATACATTGCAGTACTAGATATTAAGAAGGAAGGGATACGACGTGATAATAGAAAAACATTCAATTATTGTTCCGGGACAGAAAACAGGACCGGCCCAGCTTGTTTTATATCGTATTGATAATATCAGTGTAGCACCGGATAAGAAGCGTCCGATGATAGTTATATGCGGCGGCGGTGGATACGGTATGGTCTCTGATAGAGAAAAAGAACCGATAGCGCTCCAATTTCTGGCGGCGGGATATCATGCGTGCTTGCTGGAATACAGCGTTGTGCCCAATGTGTTCCCGACGGCGGCTATGGAGCTCGGCAGCGCCGTGGCTTTAATCAGGGATCATGCGGACGAATGGAACATAGATCCACAGAAAATTATTACCTGCGGATTCTCGGCAGGAGGACATCTTGCGGCCAGCCTCGGGGTATTTTGGACAAAGGAGTTTATCTTCGGACCTTTGGGCAGGAAAGCGGAAGAGATAAGACCGAACGGACAGATTCTATGCTATCCGGTCATCACCTCCGGCGAATATGCGCATAGAGATTCTTTCGTAAAGCTGTTGGGCGACAAGTGCGAGGACGAAGAACAGTTGGAGCTCGTGTCGCTAGAAAAGCAGGTAACGGCAGATGTACCGATTACCTTCCTCTGGCATACGGTTACCGATCAAGCGGTGCCCGTTGAAAACAGTATAAGATTTGCGCAGGCTCTTCACTCTCACGGAGTAAACTTTGAGATGCATTTTTATCCGCTGGGAGGCCACGGTCTGTCATTGGCAAACGAAGAGACGAGCAGCAAAGATCTGACAGAGTTAGAGCCCTACTGCATCGGCTGGATTGGGCTTGCAAAGGCATGGTTGGAACTTAACTTTTCCATCGCCAAATAGAATAAAAGACTCGTACTATTTATAATGGAATAAATAATAATCCTCCGGAATAAAATTAGGTGATAGGGCATATTGCCGGACAGCAAAATAGGGAGGATTGAAATGGCTTATTATGACAAGAAAGTAGTATATTTATCCTATAATAGCTATGGAAGCAAGGTAAAAAGCGCAGGATTTGTAAAGGCAGAATGCTCGGGGAGAGATTACAGTCTGGACATGCGCATAAACGGAATGCGGGAATGGACGGAGAAGCAATATGATATTTTGGCGGTTACGGTTTCGGGGAAAGAATATGCGGTGGGAAGAATCTTTCTCCATAACGGTGCCGGCGAATGGAAAGCAGGCTGCCTCAAGCCGAAGGAAGGCGGAAAAGAGATCGCTTACGAAGAGATTGAAAAGCTTCGTATCGATATAGCGGATGGAAAAACGGTGGAAGGAATCTTTCGGATAGCGGCTGCCAATCAGACGGACATGCCGGAAGAGAGAGGAAGTAAGAACGAGCAGGAAAAAGCTGCTGTCCCAAAACATGAAGAGAGGGCATTGCCGGAGCTTAAAGCGGGAAGCAAAAGCGATTCCGCTAATTCAAGCCCTGAGCCGATTCGTATGGATAACATCATTTTGAACGATAAATGGCAGCAGCTATTGCAGGTGTATCCGGTAATACATCCTTATGAAGACGAGAGGGAATATGTATCCATCGAGCCTAAGGACTTCGTAATCATGAGCGGGGACTATCAGCACCTGGCCAATAACAGCTTCTTGCTCCATGGATTTTATAATTACAGGCACATCATTCTTGGGAAAGAAAAGGAGACGGGGAATCCGGAGGGCAGCTTTTACCTGGGCGTACCGGGGGTCTATTATGAACGGGAAAAAATGGTGGCTCTGATGTTCGGATTCGAAGCCTTCGAATGTAACGGAGGCAAGGCGGAGCCCGGCAAATTCGGGTACTATCTGCGCAAGGTCAAGATATAATCAGATGCCGTCACAGTCGAAGGGGGGAATAAAGCTTACAGATGAGGTTTCTCCTTCTTGAATGAATCCGTTCTCAATACCGAGTTCGATGGCGTAATCCACCAGCTTCTCGTATTCTTCGGAGGTAACGGTGTGGTTCAGCTCGGGAAACTGTGCCGTATCCAAGAAGTCAGGAAGAGGTGTATATTGATTCATAATACTGATATATATACTGTCTCCATATGCTTCATACAGAGTGCGGAGAACGGCTTTGGAATCCTCCATGCATCCGGGCAGCGCCAGATGGCGAACGATGACACCTTTTGTCATAATATCATCTGCGAATTCCGGGCTGCCTGTCTGGCGTACCATTTCTGCTATGGCAGGCGCGGCATAGGCGAAGTAGTCCTCGGCACGGGAATATTTTTTACTGAGAGTGGGAGATAAATATTTCAGATCAGGAAGATATATATCGATGAGTCCTTCCAGATATTTCAATGATTCTACTTTTTCATAGGAACTCGTATTATAAACGACAGGGATGGAAAGCCCGTCGTTTTTTGCTATTTTTAATGCTTCTACAATCTGAGGGATGAAATGCGTGGGAGTAACTAAGTTAATGTTGCACGCCTTTTGCTCCTGCAATTCGAGAAAGATTTCAGCCAGTCGCTCGGAAGATATGTTTCTGCCTATAATTCCCTTCGAAATGGTGTGGTTCTGGCAAAATACGCAGCCCATATTACAACCTGAAAAAAAGACAGTACCTGAACCGGTCTGTCCTGAAATGCAAGGCTCCTCCCACATATGCAGAGAGGCTCTTGCAGCCTTTATTTTATTCGTCTGTCCGCAATATCCGGTCTGTCCGGCAAACCTATCCACATGACAGTTTCTCGGACAAATAGTGCAATCTCGTAAATCCATCATATATTCCTACACATACTGATATGTTAATATTTTCATTTGTTCGGACTAATATTAAAACCGTGCGTTCTGTGTTGAATGGAGCCAATACACGTTACCTTTACAGTTAACTCCGCCAGGCACCCTCACGGCACATGGGAAATCCCGCTTAGTGCTGC
>JAAYNW010000047.1 GCA_012520655.1 Clostridiales bacterium
GTAGAGAAAGAGGTTCCAGTGTTGGTGGAAGAATCAGAGCAAGCGGTTGAGATTCGGGAAAAGGTACAACTTCCTAAGAAGCCGGAGGAACCGTTATTGATGTCTAAGTATCCGGTGATTATGGAACTGGATGCAGAATTGAAACGAAGGAACAGGGAAATCTTTGCGGTTGAACATGAGCGCGGCAATCTGGAGATTGAGTTGGCTGAATGTGCCGGAGTGTTTAAGCAGAAGCAGAGGAAGGAATTGCAGGAGAGGATTACGCTTTTGGATAAAAAGGTGGAGAAGATGAAGGCTGAGCTTTCAAAGGTGCTTCAGAGTGCTGGATATGCAAATGCTGCGGAATTCTTTACAGAGCTTTTTGTAGTTCGTGAGGAGAAGCGGAAGTATGAGGAGGATTGTAAGGTATGGCAGGAAGAATGTGTTAGGGCGGAGATTATTAAAGAAGAGGTTGTTTTTTGTAATAAGGAAAAAATAAAGGATAACAAAAAGAGGTATCGTTAATTGAAAGTGGGTGATATTACAGTCTCAGCAGCATCTACTTATTCATATATTTATATAATATAAGATTATTCTTAAAATTTGAATGAAATTTAATGAGTGATATAGTATAATATATCTGATAGATAATTAAAAGTTATCTATCAATTTCATATTCACATTAAACTTTGAGGATAAAACAATGAAAAAGATATTTATAAGTTGGTCGAAGAAAACAAGTAGAGAATATGCAAAAACAATAAAATATACAATAGAAAAATTAGCCTCTGATGTGCATGTTTTTATGTCTGAAGAAGATATTCAAGCAGGAGAATTTGTACAAGAAAAGATAATTTCAAATATTGAGGAATGCGATATCCTAATATTATGCTTTACTAATGAAAACAAAAAATCGCCATGGTTACTTTTTGAAGCTGGTTATGCTAGTGGTATGCACAAAGTAGTGATTCCTTTTCTGTTTGATAATGATTCTATGTGGCATTCATGGATAGATAACCCAATGAATATAGCCAGAGAAATTAATATTTACGAAAGCGATTTAATAAAAGAATTTTGTGAAGTTTTTTCCTTAAAAAAAACTAGTAAAGTAAAAAATGTTATAGAACAATTTAAACAGGACATTGAATCTTGCAGAGAACAATTCAGAGAAGTTGATGTACAATGTGAAGATTTAGTAGAGAAATTATCAGCTATTGACAAGTTTAACATTACTAGTCCATTTTTTAGAGAACGAACAGTCTACTTTTTATCCGGATTTGAAACTTTTGAGCTATGGAAAGTTATTATTCAATCCTTTTTATATACAGGTAAATATTTATGGATTTATGGCAGAAAAAATATGAAATTATTTGGCGGAAATTTCAACGAACTATTTCAATACTTAGATGAAAAAGCTGTACTACCTAATATGGATGGAATAGATTTTAAAATTATGTTTTTAAATCCAGAATCTGAAGAAGTTAATTATGCTCATAAAGATCAAGATATATTTAAATTAGAATTAGAAACAACTATATTACGTGCAAAAAGAACAATTGGTTCAAATAAAACTTTACAAAAATGTTGTCGCATGTATTCTAATAAAAGAGATGAAATAATTATTAGGATAGACAATTGCATTGTATATTGCAAACCACATTTTGATATAAATGGCAATCCTAATATTATGACAAATTCAGCATTCGAAGTTTTTAGCGCTTTTTCAGAAAAAGGTAAGCGATGTATTCAAAAATATATGGAAGTATGGAATAATGCAATTGATATGTTTTAATTCATTAAGCAAAGCATATGCTAAGTGCATCTTAACATATGCTTTGCTGTTGTTGAAGAAAATCTATGATAGCAGTTACTGTTTCTTTAATCGTTAATTTTCCAACATTAATAGATATAAAAGTACTGGGATTTTTTGATTGCATAAAAGAAAAATTATCTTGTAGTTCAGAATTCATTTCAAATAAAAAAGAAACACTTTTTTTACCGTATTTATCATGATTTCTTATTCTTAGATGAGAATATAAATCTTCTTCGCAATCAAAATATAAATTGACATATTTAATGTTGTTGCCGGGTATATTATTATACAAAATTTCAGGTATAATATGAACTCCGCAAATAATTGTCGGTATACATTTTCTGTTTTGCCGTTTAACAATTTCTATTATTGATTTCTTCATAATTGTACATTGTATTTTAGCTCTTTCGTAACTAAGTAATTCTGTGTGTGGTGCTGGTTCTGTTAGATCCGACAAAATTTCGGATACTTCCTGTGATAAATAGGTATTATATCCCCTTAATATTTCTCGTAAAATATCTGTTTCTTGAACAATTCTAAAATAATCGATTTCTCTTAATAGTTCATAAGAAATAGTGGTTTTCCCTGCGCTAGGTACTCCTGAAATAAACAAAATCAAATTATTATTGCCATCAGTCATATTTTTACCTCCAACATAACAAGTGATAACTTTTAATTATCCTTCGGTTTATTGACAGGCTAAATATTAAAATTCTGTCGAGGGTGTTTTGTGGTAAGTATGTCTTTTTGTTTTGAAAGAGCAACATGAGTATATATTTCTGTTACTGTGATTGAACTATGTCCGAGCATCTCTTGGATGTATCTAATATCTACATCCGCTTCAAGCAGACTTGTGGCAAATGTATGGCGAAACATATGAGGCGTTATATGTAAATTGATAGATGCAAGGGAGCAGTACTTTTTAATCATGCGTCTGATAGCCTGATCGGAAAGCTGGGTCGCATTAGGATTAACAAAGAAATATCCGCTCGTGCTTATTTCGGACGAATATTCAGCTTCGTATTTTTCGAGTATTAATAAGACATCTTTATTTCCAATCTGTATCATTCGTTCTTTTGCCCCTTTTCCATATATGCGAATTGTAGCGTCGTGTAAGTCAACGTCGGCACTTTTTAAATTACACAATTCAGAAATTCTTATACCGGTAGAAAATAAAGTTTCACATATAGCAATGTCAAGAAGAGTACGCATTTTTTGATAGGTGGTATGGGCAAGAGAAAATTCCTTGTACATGGTTGTAAGTAGTCTTTCAACTATGTATAGAGGAATTGTTTTTGGTAATATCACGGGTTCCCGAAACTTTATTTTAATTTTGTTGAATGGGTTTAGGTCTATGAAATCTTTATATTCGAGGAAGTGATAAAAAGATTTTATCGACGCAAGCTTTCTTTTGGCTGTTTTGGGTTTGAAATTTTGGTGCAGGTATCCTATATATTTTTCAATATCAGGTATGGATATAGTATTTATGTAAGTATTGTTGAAAAAAGAAATAAATTGATCTAAATCAGTGCGATATGCCTTTAGTGTTTTCTTATCAAGCCTTTTTTGTGTTTCGCAGTATTTTAGATAGCTTTCTGTGATAGTAAATAATGTATTCATATGTAAGAATCTCCTTTTCTAAATCTTGTGTTCACATTAATGTATCGGAGGAAATATAGATGTTAATGCATCGGGATATAAGATACGACAATTTAAAAAATGTAACACAGAGCTTACATTTTTGTCTGCAATAGGTGGTGGTTTAAGAAAATTTATTTTGATATAATAACAGCAAAATTAAAGAGAGGTATTTTCATGGAATTGAAGGATAAATTACAACTTTTGAGAAAACAGAATGGCTATTCACAGGAACAGCTTGCGGATAAACTGGGTATTGCTCGCCAGACCCTTAGCAAATGGGAAAATGGACAGGCTGTGCCTGAATTGGGTAATTTGATTTCCTTGAGTAATCTGTATGGAATAACTATAGACCGAATAGTGAAAGAAGATGATGAATGCAATATTTCTTTGTGTAAAAATGCAAGTATGGATATCAATAAGATTATTGAGTTTCTTCTTGTGGCAAAAAAGAATACCTATGCAGCGGCGAACAATAAAGTAGATTCATGTAGAATGAACTCTCATGATTATCGTTATCAGGATAAGAATGGATTTACCTATTTAGATTCCTATTTGGGTGGAGAATGCTTTGTTGGTGAGGAAGTGGTATGGTTATATGAAAATCCGGTTTGGAGCATGAATTATGTAGGGCGTGTGATAGGAGAGAACTTTAGTGGCGATTTTTTGAAAGAGGTGCTTATGCAAGTTCCGGCAGAGTTGCCATTTCGTGGTCCGGAGATTTATACAAAAGGAGATTACCATTATCACTGCAAAGTAGATGGCGAGTTTGTATGGTTTCAGGGATATGAAGAAATATTTTACATGGATGAAAAAATATATGAGTGCTATTTTCATGGAGGAGCTATTCGATAATGAATATAATTGAAAAGGAAATTGAGGTAAAGGATTATCTGACAAAATCCAATCTCCCTGCCAGTGATTATGTTATTAATCCGTATGTGGGCTGTCCCCATGGATGTAAATACTGTTATGCCAGTTTTATGAAAAGATTTACAGGGCACAAGGAAGAATGGGGCACATTTATAGATGTTAAAAGATGTACAAAACCAATAAGCAAAAAGAAATTAAAAGGAAAGACGGTCTTTCTGGCATCTGTTACAGATTGTTATAATTCTTATGAGGAAAAATATTGTATAACGCAAAGTATATTAAAGCAGCTTTTGGATGTAGAATGTACAGTTAGTATTTCAACAAAGTCATCGTTGATTTTGAGAGATGTGGAATTGTTGAAACAATTTAAAGATGTATCTGTAGCTGTGTCTATTAATACTCTAGATGAGAGTTTTAAGAATGATATGGATAAAGCAAGCAGTATTGAGGCTCGTATGAATACGCTTAAAGTATTGCATGAAAACGGAATTCATACGGTGTTATTTATGTCGCCGATATTTCCGGCAATAACAGAATATAAGGAAATTATAGAAAAGAGTAGGCTATTTGTTGATGAATATTGGTTTGAAAATCTGAATCTTAGAGGGGAATATAAGGCTCAGATACTTAGATATATAAATGAAAAATATCCTCAATATGCTGATTTGTACAAACAGATATATGTGGATGGTGATAAAAGTTATTGGAATGAATTGGCAGAAGAGATAGAAGCGTATTGTGCTGAACGCGCTATTATACATACAAATTTCTTTTATCATGAAAAACTTGTGGCACAAAAGAGGGGAAATGAATAATACAGTTAGCTTGATAGAGAGTATATCATTTAGGTGATATGCTCTTTTAATTTTGAGCAGAATTCTGATGAAAAGCATGATTTATTATAGTATAATAAAACATGTAAAAAGGCATCTAACATCAGGGAGATTTTATAACTGAAAACGGAGAAGAATTATTATGGAAGAACGAATTACTTTGTGTGGAGACAACTGCATAGAATGTCCAAGATATAATGCTCACACCGAAGCGGAATTAAGAAAAGTTGCGGAATTGTGGTATAGAGTAGGCTGGCGAGAAACAGTGGTATCAAATGAAGAAATTGTATGTGCGGGGTGCTCTTCACATAAATCTTGTACATATGGATTGGTAGCTTGTACAGAAAAGCATGGTGTTGAAAAATGTAATCAATGTAAAGAGTTTCCGTGCGGTAAGATTGCGAATATGTTGGAACGTTCAAAATGGTATCAGGAAAAGTGTAAAATAGTATGTTCAGAAGAAGAATATTTGGCGTTAGAGAAGGCTTTTTTTGATAAAGAAGACAATTTAAAAAAATGAGTATGTCTTATATGAAAAAGGAAGTGGAGCAATGAGAAGAAATGACGGAAGAGAAACATGGTTCAGATTGCTGGAGTGGGATAAAGGTCAAACACCAGCAGAACGTTTGGCGGCAATAATTTTGACCAATGAGGGGTTTAGAAATATTGATCCTTCGCATCCGTTAGGAGGAAAGGATGGCTTGAAAGACATGGTCATTTCTTATAATGGAGCAAGATGGATTGGTGCGGTATATTTTCCTAGAGGACAACAGGATTTTTCTGAAATAAAAAATAAGTTTATTCATGACCTGGATGGTGTGAAAAAGAATGGAGCTAATGGGATTGCGTTTGTGACAAATCAGGAACTGCGTTTGGCAGAAAGAAAAGACCTATCTGAAATAGATGCAAATGTAGATGTTCAAATATACCATTTAGAGCGTATTGCAAGTTTATTGAATTCTCCTCAATACTATGGTGTTAGAATGGAATTTCTTGATATGGAAATGAACAAAGAAGAGCAGTTGGCTTTTTTTGCATCACAAACCGATAAGATGAGCAATATAGAGAATATTCTGGTCAGGTTAGTTTCGAATATAGAGAAAACAGATTGTAAACATCAATTACCCGAGAAAAGAGGAAGCATTGAAACAGAAGAGTTTGATGAAGATTTAGAATATTTTGATGAGCCACGTAGTATTGAGGAAATTGTCGCGGCAACAGAAGAATTATTTGATAAAATATGGTTTGATAGGCATCTGTCGTTAAAGTATCGGATAGAAAATGGTGCTGAAACTGTACATCCTGAAATATGGAAAGGAGCATTGCAGGCTGCACAACAAGTTATAGAAAAATATGGAGAAGAAAACCTAGGACCATATAGTGACTTTGAATGGGGAATGCTTAATGGTAAGCTTTCGGCATTGAGATGGGTATTAGGTGATGAGTGGGATATGCTGGATACATAGTGAATACTAGAGAGTATAAAAAAGAACCATAATTTTAAAGGATGAAGTAATGAAAACAGACAGATTATACGCATTAACTTTATATCTGCTTAATCACGGAAAATCTTCTGCATCAGAGCTCGCAAAGCACTTTGAAGTATCTGTACGAACGATTCAGAGAGATATAGATGCTTTGTGTCAGGCAGGCATTCCGATTTGTGCTCTTACCGGTACAAATGGCGGATATGAAATTTTAAGTGATTTCAAAATGAATAACCAACTTGCATCGAAAGATGAATATGCCTATATTGCAACTGCGATAAATGGATTAAAAACGGTTACTAATAATCCGGTGGCTGATGATATTTATGAGAAAATAACAGCCATATCCAAGAACAGTAATACAGGTATGATTCTGGATTTTTCCGTATTAAGAGAGGGCGATGAGAAATTACTTCAAATCTTGCAATCTGCGGTTAAGAATAAGCAAGTGGTAAGATTTACATATACAAATAATGGAGGAGAAACAAGGCAACATTGTGTAGAACCGATAGCAGTGATTTATAAATGGTATGCTTGGTATATGTTGGCCTATAATACGGCGAAACAGGATTATAGAACATATAAGTTGGTCAGGATGGAAGATGTTTGTATAACAGAAGATGAATTTTCCAAGGAGCATAAGTCGGCACAGGATATTTTAAGTGATTGTGACAATTCCTATCAGGGAAAGGAAATATCCACAAGAGTTCGGATGCGATGCTGTGGAAATGCGATACACAGAATAAAGGAATATTTAAACGGACAGCTAATAGAAACATGTGATGACGGTAGTGCTATTATGGAGGTTCATATTGTAGAGAAGGAACAATGGTGGATAGGTGTTGTTTTGTCACAGGGAAAAGAAGTCGAAATTATCGAACCGGAGCATATAAAAGAACGGATTATTAATAGTGCAAAAGATATTCTTTTTTTATACGATAAACTATGACATATAGGTGTCGTAATTTGTGAGAGATAATGTATATGAAGTTATTTAATGTTTAACAAATTACGATATGGAGGTTAATAAGAAGATGAGTATTGATGTACATGAACAAATACCTGTTATGGAAAGTGAAAAGTTTCTGCTGAGAGAAATTGAGGATGGAGATGCAGAGGATTTGCTTAAGGTATATTCCGATAAGGATGCAGTACCGCTTTTTAACAGTGATAATTGTGTGAATGGTTTTTACTATACTTCAATTGAAGAAATGAAGGATACTATTGCGTTTTGGAAGAGAGAATATCAAAACAGATATTATGTACGGTGGGCTATTATTGACAAAAATGCTAACTGTGCAATTGGTACAATAGAATTGTTTAACCGAAAGGCAAAGGATTATTTCAATAATTGCGGATTGCTTAGACTGGATTTAAGAAGTGATTATGAAAAACAAGATATTATAGAGGATATTCTTGGGCTTATTATTCCAGAAACGAGAGATATGTTTGCTTGTGAGATGATTGCAACCAAGGCGATTTCGATTGCAAAAGAACGTATAAAAGCTTTAGAACATAAAGGATTTTGTTTATCCGAAGAATCGGTAATAGGACATGATGGAACGAAGTACAATTCCTACTATGTTCGGGAGGTGTAAGGAATGGCTTTTGATTTCAAGAAAGAATACAAAGAATTTTATATGCCTAAGAATAAACCTGAAATAGTCAATGTTCCGACGGCTAATTATATTGCTGTCAGAGGGAAAGGGAATCCGAATACTCCGGATGGCGAGTACCAACAGGCAATAAGTGTATTGTATGCTGTTGCATATACTTTGAAGATGAGTTACAAAACCGATTACAAGATAGAAGGATTTTTCGAATATGTAGTTCCGCCCTTGGAAGGTTTCTGGTGGCAGGATAATGTAGATGGCGTGGACTATGGGAATAAGGATTCTTTTAACTGGATTTCTGTTATTCGACTACCGGATTTTGTTACAAAAAAGGATTTCGAGTGGGCGGTAGAAACTGCAACGCAGAAGAAAAAGCTGGATTGTAGCAACGCAGAATTTCTAACAATTGATGAAGGACTATGTGTTCAAATCATGCATATAGGACCTTTTGATAATGAACCGGAGACTGTAGCGATTATGGATGCGTTTCTGGAAGAGAATGGATATGAAAATGACATAAATGAAAATCGGATACATCATGAAATATATATGTCTGATGCAAGAACGGTTGCGCCGGAGAAGTGGAAGACAGTAATTAGGCATCCGATTAAAAAACAAGAAAATGTTTAATCTCTCTTTTATTTGTAGGAAAAAGAGAGGAATTTGTATTATAAAGGTGGTATCATTTTATGGAATGGATTAAACGATTAAATTGTGCTGTTGAATACATGGAAGCTCATTTGCTTGAGAAAATAGACTATGAAAAGGTTGCTGAGATTGCAAATTGTCCCGCGTATCATTTTCAAAGAATGTTCTTTTACATGACCAATATTTCGGTTTCTGAGTACATCAGAAGGAGAAAAATGTCATTGGCAGCAGTTGATTTACAAGATGCAAGAGCAAAGGTTATTGATATTGCTCTGAAATATGGATATGATTCACCGACAGCTTTTAATCGCGCATTTCAGAGCATACACGGTATAGCACCATCTGTAGCAAAGAAGGAAAATGCAACTTTGAAATCTTATCCGGCAATAAAGTTTTCTATTTCGGTACAAGGTATGGAGGAAATGAATTTCAGAATTGAAACAAAAGAAGCCTTTCGGATTGTTGGAAAAAGTTGTCCATTAAGTAAGGTGCTTGAGGAAAATTTTGCAAGAATACCACATGAATGGGATACAGCACTGGAAACTGGAACCCTTGCCGAACTTTATGGAATAATGAATGATAAGCCGGAAGGATTGTTGGGTGTAAGCGTACATAATGAAAAAGAGTGGAAATATTTTATTGCTGTAAGTTCTACAGAAGATAGTGATAACTTTGAACAGTACAATATTCCTGTTGCAACTTGGGCTGTGTTTTCAGGACGTGGAACCAATGTTTCTCTGCAAGAATTGGAACGCCGTGTCATAACAGAATGGTTGCCCACATCCGGGTATGAGTATGCGGAGATACCTGATATTGAGGTATATATAAAAGCAGATCCGAAGGATGCAATATATGAATACTGGCTACCGGTTGTGAAGAAGGAGGATAATAGTGGCAGTATCAACAATTAAAGCGGAATTTAAGTGTGAAATAGAAAAAGTATGGGAATTAGTTACATCATTGGATAACTATTCTTGGAGAAGTGACATAGATAAAATTGTGGTGACTGTGCCTGAAAAAGAGTTCGAGGAACATACGAAGGATGGTTATGTTACAAAGTTTAAAATTACTGCTTTTGATGAATATAAGAACTATGAATTCGATATGGAAAACGGCAATATGCATGGGCATTGGACAGGTAAATTTTCTTATAAAGATGGTATTACGTTTATTGAGTTTACAGAGGATGTAATCGCTAAAAAGCTTGTTATGAAGCCTTTTGTGGGAATGTATTTAAAGAAACAGCAGGCTAAATATATTCAGGATTTAAGGGAAGCATTGGAGGCAAATAGATGACTTGTGATGAAATTATTGAAGAGTTAAAAGCAAATGCTTCTGAAAAATACAAAGCGAATGTCGTGAAAATGGGTATTCCAGAAGAATATAGTATAGGTGTTTCAACAGCCGTTGTTCGTGCAATAGCAAAGAAAACTGGAAAGTCAAATGAACTGGCAAAAGAGCTGTGGAATTACGGTTATCACGAAGCAAAATTATTGGCGGTGTTAGTTTTTGACAAAAAGACGATATCCCATGATGAAATAGAGAAACTTATATGTGATGTACAGTCTTGGGATTTGTGCGATCACTTGTGTAAAAATCTGATTATTAAGATGAAGAGCTATGATGAGTTTATTTCCAATTGGATGACAAGTACACATATTTACAAGAAGAGAGCAGCATTTACGTTAATAGCTTCTTCTGTAGTACATAACAAAACGATTACCAATGATACTCTTGATGATTATTTGCGCATTATACAAGAGTATTCTGATAGTGAATATGAACATGTTAGGAAGGCGATTTCTTGGGCATTGCGGGAGATAGTGAAGAAAGATTTTACTTACAATGAAAAGGCAATCCTTTTAGCCTATGAATTGAAAGAAAGTGGCAATAAGAATAAGATGTGGATTGCCAAGGATGCATTAAAAGAGTTAGAGACACTTGTTAAGGTTGAGGGAAGGGGGAGACTTATTTCTTCAAATAGCAAGATGGGAAGAGAATAATTTATGATTAATCACTCGGTTTACCATGGTGTAAATTGGGTGATTTTTATTATAACAACAAAATATACATCAAAATGAGAATAAATCGCATTTGAATGTTGATTTTTGCGAAAAACTGTATATAATAGAAAGTAGAAAAGAAGGTGAGGTAGCAATCATGTTAATTCAATTTAATTTTAAAAATTTCAAATCATTTAGAGAAGAGGCTACTTTGGATTTGTCTGCGGCGAAGATGACCGAGTTTTCAGACAGGGTAGTGACGGTTGGTAGCGAGAAGATTTTGCCGGTTGCTGCCATTTATGGTGCAAATGCAAGCGGAAAGTCCAATATATATAATGCTTTTGAATATATGTCTGAGTATGTTGCAGAGTCCTTTAAGTATGGCGATGAGGAGGAGAAGTTTGAAGAGTTCAGACCAACGCCATTCTTGTTTGATTCCACATCTGCTGATGCGGAATCCAGCTTTGAGGTGTATTTTACATTGCCTGGTGATAAGACTGAGAGAAGCTATAACTATGGTTTTTGCATCAATAAGGAAGGTGTAACCGAAGAATGGCTTAATTCCAAGGCAAAGACTGCCAGAAAATACAGTACAGTATTTTATCGTGGAACTACTGACGATGAGCTTGATTTGTCGGGCTTCCCTAAGAGCAGTAGGGATAATATTCAGGTGGCATTGGAAAAGCAGGTGCTTATTATTTCCTTGGGAGCAAAGCTGAAGATTGGTAAGTGTAAGGCAATCAGGGATTGGTTCCTTGCAAATGAGTTTGCTGATTTTGGAGATCCTTTTACCAACTTCTTCATGTCACGAAGATTGCCGAAGGGATTTGTAGAAGATAAGAATGTGCAGCAGAAAGTTGTAGAATATTTCGCATCTTTTGATGAGCATATCAAGGATTTCCGAATTGAAAAGGTTCCTCAGGAGGCTGAAAGCAAGGAAGAGCGATACAAGATTAACGCACTACACAAGATGATAGATTCTGATGAAATGGCTGAAATTCCTCTGGGACTGGAGTCCGCCGGAACCTTAAAGATGTTTGCATTATATCCGGAATTGCAGGAAGTATTGGAGAAGGGCAGTGTGTTCTTCATTGATGAATTAAATGCTCGTCTGCATCCGTTACTTGTAAGGAATTTCCTGCTTACATTCTTAAATCCGGAAATCAACACCAACCATGCACAGCTTGTATTTACAACCCATGACACATGGCAGTTATCTAACCAGTTATTACGCCGTGACGAAATTTGGTTTGTAGAAAAGGATGAAAGAGGTGTTTCCACACTTTACTCATTGGCTGATTTTGTGGATGAGGATGGTTCCCGCATCCGTAAGGATGAAAGCTATGAGAAGAATTACCTGATTGGAAAGTATGGTGCGATTCCGACCTTAAAGAGTATTGATATATTTAAGGAGGAATGAGTATGGCGAAAAAAGAC
>JAAYNW010000048.1 GCA_012520655.1 Clostridiales bacterium
CTACAGGAAACAAATCAAAAGTCCACAGTATCTGAATGTATTGAACCACGATATTAAAAGAAAGGAAATATATGATTATTAGCTTCTAAATAATCATACAAGGAAGATATGATAGAAATTAATTGGAAAAAAATAGGAACAGAAGACGAAAAAGTCATTCAAAGTTATTATGATCTGGAACCTGTAAGAAATTGTGAATTTACTTTTGCGAATAACCTTTTATGGTCACCTTTTTATAATATTCGTTATTCGGTTGTAGAAAATATGCTTGTATTTATTTCAGATGAGGCGGAAGTATCCATAAGTTTCCCACTCGGAAAGGGAGACCTTAGAAAAGTGATTGATATTCTTACGGAATATTTTAAAGAAAAAAACAAGCCTTTTAAACTGCATTTGGTGTCACCTATGCAGTTTGAAAGATTGGATAAACTGTATCCGGGAAGGTTTAAAGTAGAATACAATAGAGATTCTGCGGACTATGTCTATGAATCGGAGCGTCTGATTTCTCTTGCGGGAAAGAAGCTTCATGGAAAAAGAAATCATATTAACCGTTTTAAAGAGATGTATCCCGACTGGAGCTATGAAAGCATTACTGACGAAAATACGGAAGAATGCATTGCAATGGCAAAGGAATGGAGAATACAGAATGGATGTGTGGATAAAGGGCCTAAGCACAATGAATTTTGTGTAACGCTGCGCGCCCTGAAAGAAAGAAAGGAACTGAAGCTAAAAGGCGGACTGATTCGTGCGGAGGGACGTGTGGTAGCTTTTTCTTTGGGAGAACCTTGCGGAAAGGACATGTTTGTGGTCCATATCGAGAAAGCATTTTCCGACGTTCGAGGAGCTTATCCTATTATCAACCAGCAGTTTGTGCTGCATGAAGCAGCAGATTATCGATACATCAACCGAGAAGAGGATACGGGAGACGAAGGCTTGCGAAAAGCAAAATTATCCTATGATCCTGCCTTTTTAATGGAAAAAGGACTTGTTACGGAAGTATAAAATTAGGATTATCCTTTATAAGTTGTGTATGAAATCATGTAAGTTTTCGGATTTAGTAATTGATCAATATAAAAATATAGCTAGGGGGAGCGTCAAAATGTCTAAGAATAGCAAGTATATGGATACTGTGGGAAAGATGCTCAAGTTTATTGAAGAAAGTCCCAGTTGTTATCATGCGGTGGAAAATGTGGGAAGTTTCTTGAGAGACGCCGGATATATAGAGCTTAGTGAGAACGAAGACTGGAAGCTTTCTGCAGGAGAGAAATATTATGTAAATAGAAATGGATCCTCAATCATTGCTTTCCATATTCCGGAAAGAAAGTTAAAAGGGTTTCATATGATAGCTTCACATAGCGATTTTCCGGGCTTCAAGATAAAGGAAATGCCCGAGATAGCGGTGGAAGAGCAATATGTAAAGTTAAATGTGGAACCATATGGCGGAATGATTATGTCAACTTGGTTGGATCGGCCTCTTTCAGTTGCAGGAAGAGTAGTGGTATCGGAAAAAGGTGATTTAATCAGCAAGACGGTAGACGTGAATAAGGATTTGCTTATTATTCCGAATGTAGCAATTCATATGAACAGAGATATGAACAAAGGTGTGGAATATAATGCACAGACGGATATGCTGCCGCTATATGGCGGGATAGGCAGCAGGGAATCCTTTATAAGTTTGATTGCCAAAGCGGCAGGAGTGGATAAGGAACAGATTCTAAGTAGCGATTTATTTTTGTACAATAGAGAAGCGGGAAGAGTATTAGGGGCGGAAGGTGAATTTGTCTGTGCCCCCAGACTGGACGACCTGGAGTGCGTCTACGCTTCCTTACAGGCAATGCTTAAGGCTAACCCGAAAGAATATATGAATCTTATGATTGTGTTCGACAATGAAGAAGTGGGAAGTATGACGAGACAGGGAGCCGCTTCTACCTTTTTACAGGATACTTTATACAGGATATGCGAGTCTCTTTCTCTGACACAAAGCGAATACTGCAGGCTGATAGCCGACAGTTTCATGATATCGGCGGACAATGCGCATGGAGTTCACCCCAATCATCCGGAGAAAGCAGATCCTACGAACAGGCCTTATTTAAACGGAGGTATTGTAATCAAGCATCACGGAGGCCAGAAATACACGACGGACGCGATATCTGCAGCGATAATGAAAGATATATGCAAACGTGCAGGAGTCCCCTTCCAGACATACGCTAATCGCTCCGATATAGGGGGAGGCTCTACGCTGGGTAATATATCAGCTGCACAAGTACCGGTAAGTACAGTGGACATAGGCTTGCCGCAGCTTGCCATGCATTCGTCTTATGAGACGGCAGGCAGCAAGGATGTGGAAGCTATAATAAAGGTGATGAGTTGTTTTTATGAAGGCTGAGTGAGCTGATGAGCTTTCTTTTGGATATGAATATGCTCCCTTTAGGCAAACAAGTTTTTGATATTTTACTTGCCTGCCTTGAAGGGAGCATGTTTTTCAGGATTATTCGATTATAAAATTAGCCACGCCTACATTATTCAGAACAATTATAGGCTTACAATTAGAATCGGTTCTACAGCTTTTTACCGGGCATACCTTCAATATATAACTTTCATTATACGGAACTTCGAATTTGAAAAATCCATAATAAGGTATGCATTTGAAAAATAGTAAAATCGGAGTACCCCGGCGTATTTGGTAAATTCTCACTTCCCAATCATGCTCTTTACAGCAGGAGCATCCTTTGATACATCCTTTGATAACTCCGGCATTGATCATACACTCCGGACATTCGGGACAGGGCATCGGAATAGGAAGCGGTACAATTTGTGTAACGGCTTCCCCGACTTCAGGACAAGCAGGGCATGCGGGGCATTCGGGGCAGGGTGGACAAACCGGACAAGGTTCAGGCAGCGGACAAAGCGGGCAAACCGGACAAGGTTCAGGCTGCGGACAGGTCGGGCAAACCGGACAAGGCTCGGGCAGCGGACAAGGGGCCGGTTGCGGACAGGGTTCGCGAGGCGGACAGGTCGGGCAAATCGGGCAAGGAGCCGGTTGCGGGCAAGGCTCGGGCTGTGGACAAGGCTCGGGTTGCGGACAAGGTTCGGGCTGCGGACAAGGAGCCGGTTGCGGACAAGGCTCAGGCTGCGGACAAACGGGAAAATGGATCGCTTCCGGGCGTGAGGGAGGAGTCGGGGCTACTTCCGGGACAGGGGTTACTTCCGTAAGAGGCATTTCTTCCGCTCCGCATATTACACCTCCTACGAAGGGCGGCAGATGGAATTCAAAACCGCTATTCGGATTCACGGCAAATCCACTCAGCGCAACATTGCCGGTAATATTTCCTCCGGTTGAATGAGCGTGCAACATAGCCTGTGGAGCCAGGACGCTTCCCCAGATAGCAGCAGGCACCTCCATAAAAATATTCTGAGCATCTTCAAATACATAAAGAGTATAGGGAGCCATATGCTGTTCACCCATAAGGCCGTATTGCAGGTGCGCATTATTCCCTGTTCTAATTTTTACAATGACTAAGCTGCCATCCGGAACTTCGGCCCGAAGCCCTTTGCGTAGAATACCATTCGGTCTTGCGTCAATTAAAAATACGTTCTGCTGTGAATCGTTTCCACGAAGAATCCACTCGTGGAAGTTATCGATTACTTCTCCGTTCGGCTCTAAGCTTTCGATACAATTCTTATAATTCTCTATACTGTTTCTTGCATTCCGGAAAAATCCGGCTGTATCAGCATTAATCCGTGCTGCCGGAATGAATCTCGGAGCATCGTAACTTGAGATAAGATAGTGGTTGCCTTTGTCACTCGGTTTCCAATAAGGGCTGCCTGAATCGGAACGATATAAAAATTCCAGATCCTGCACCTGTTCAGGTGATCCATCCTTGCCAATTAAATAAGTACTTCTTTTGTCCGCACTGAAGTTCCCGCCGACGGTAACGTGACCCGCTACCACCAAGGGACCGTTCATCGAGATATTGTTTCCTACGAGAAACCTTACCATATCAGGAGAATAGCCTATTGCCTCCTGCCCCAGATTGGATCCGAAGGAAAGGCTTAATCCTCTCGGGCTGGTAAAGCTGCCGCCAATTGCCATTGCACCGGCAGTATCCACAATGTTATTAGCATTGTTAAAAATAATTGCGTTAAACTGGGAGGCAATACCAAAGGGCTGCCCCGGAACATTATACCAACGGATATCATCATAGGGAATTCCTATTCTTGGTATGGTTCCATTACGAAAAATATTATAATCCATTCTAATCTAACTCCTGTGAAAACACCATGTATTCCATATTCTATTTTCTTACTACAATGTATTCAAAAACGGGGTAATCGTGCAAAAGATAAGAAATTTCATCCCTGAATCGACATTTCTTTTATCGTACAATAACAAAAGATGGCATAAAGGCTTTCCCTTTTGCGAGGCGGTAGCATAGCTTTCGTATTAGGAAAGCCGTCTTTATCAATAGAGCTATGTTGCTTGAATCGGGAGATGAGCTTTATACTGCAATTTGTGTAAAAAAACCGACCATTGGTGATATGAATGTAAAATAAGCGTAAATAAATGTTATAGTAACGTAGTTAATAAAAAAAATATTTTGGGAGGAAAATCTATGTTACAGATTAACATGAGTGATGTAATCAATGTATTGAATTCCATCAAGCTTTACCTTATTGGTTTCGGTATTGTGCTTGCATTGGCAATAATTGTTACAGTTGCATGTATGAAACTAAAGAAAGCAACGAAGAAATTTGTTCGTGGGCAAGCATGGATTGCAACGTTACTCGCATTGGTTGTTACAGTGAATTTGATTTGCTTTATTCCAATGTCAACCATGATTTCCCTGGCAACAGGAAATGGTTCAATTGCAGAGGAAACATCTGCAGAAGCAACAGCACTTGTGAATAAAATAGCTGAAGAGGGTATCGTATTATTAAAAAATGAGGATAACGTGCTTCCGCTTTCTAATACAACAAGTTTGAACCTATTTGGATGGGCTTCAACAAATCCATGTTACGGTGGAACAGGCTCAGGATCCTTATCCGATGCATATCCAACAGTATCTATTATTCAGGGACTTGAAGATGCAGGATATTCCTTAAATACAGAATTATCTGATTTTTACACGGCGTACCGTGCAGACAGACCGGAAGTTGGAATGTGGGCTCAGGACTGGACATTACCGGAACCACCGGCAACTACTTATACAGCAGAGATGCTAGATAGCGCAAAAGCATTCTCGGATACGGCAGTGGTTGTTATTACCAGAGTCGGTGGAGAAGGTGCAGACCTTCCTACAGATGTAAGCAAGGTTACTTATACGGACAACTCAAAAGATTACAAAGACTTTGAAACCGGCGAGCATTATTTACAGTTAAACAAGACAGAAAAAGACATGTTAGACCTTGTTTGCTCTAATTTTGATAAGGTTGTAGTTGTATACAATGGGGCAAATGCTATGGAACTTGGTTTTATTAATGCTTATAGCCAGATTAAAGGTGCTATATGGTGTCCTGGAACTGGTCAGTCAGGTTTTGAAGCACTTGGAGAAGTACTGAATGGTACAGTAAACCCTTCCGGTAAGACAACAGACACTTTCGTAGCAGATTTAACAGCTACACCGGAATATAATAATATTGGTAATTTTAAATATGATAATCTTACAGACTTCACTTATGTAGATCCCTTTACAGGCGTTGAAAATTCGCCTACTTTTGTAAACTACGCAGAAGGAATCTATGTGGGATATCGTTTCTATGAAACAGCAGCATTAGAAGGTTTGATAGACTATGATGAGTCAGTTGTATATCCATTTGGTTATGGACTTTCTTATACAAGCTTTACACAGGAAATGAGTGATATTACAGAGGCAGACGGAACAATTACATTTGATGTAACGGTAAAAAACACCGGATCTGTAGCTGGAAAAGATGTGGTAGAAGTTTATTACAACCCTCCATATACAAATGGTGGAATTGAAAAAGCGGCGGCAAACTTAATTGCTTTTGATAAAACTGAAATTTTAGAGCCCGGTGCTTCTGAGACAGTTACAGTCACATTTAATGCAGAAGATATGGCAAGCTATGATGAGATTAATACAAAGGCTTATGTATTAGAAGCCGGTGATTATAGAATTTCCATCCGAACAGATTCTCATAACATAATTAATGAAAAAGTTTTTACTGTACCAGAAACGATTGTATATAATGAGCCTAATCCTCGTTCTACTGATGAAACTGTGGCAACAAACCAATTTGATTTTTCAGACCAGGGGGAGGTTACTTATCTTTCCAGAGCAGATGGTTTTGCAAACTATGAAGAGGCAACCGCGTCACCAGCCAGCTTAACGGCTTCTGACACAACAGTTAGCCTGTTTATGAATAACAGCAACTATAATCCGGAAGATTACAATAATGACGAAGATGAAATGCCAATAACCGGAGCAGCTAACGGTATGAAACTTTCGGAATTACGCGGTGCGGATTACGACGATGAACGTTGGAATACATTATTAAATCAGCTTACGGTTTTTGATATGGATACTATGATTGCTCTTGGTGGATATCAGACAATGGCAGCCTCCAGTGTTGGGAAATTATCTACAATTGATTGTGATGGACCAGCTTCTATCAATAACAACTTTACAGGAACAGGTTCTGTAGGATTTCCTTCTGCAGTTATGATTGCAAATACATGGAATACAGATCTTGCGCTTTCCTTTGGTGAAAGCATTGGTAAGATGGCAGACGAGATGGATGTTTCCGGTTGGTATGCTCCAGCCATGAATACACACCGTAGTGCTTTTGCAGGACGTAACTTCGAGTACTACTCAGAGGATGGGGTATTGGCCGGAAAGATGGCAGCAAATGCAATTATTGGTGCTGAAAAGTATGGTGTATATGCATATATTAAACATTTTGCATTAAATGATCAAGAAACAAACAGAACGAATATGTTATTAACCTGGTCCAACGAACAGGCAATTCGTGAAATTTATTTAAGACCTTTTGAAATTGCTGTGAAACAGGGTGGAGCAAAAGCGGTTATGTCTGCATTTAACTATATAGGGACACAGCCGGCTGGTGCTTGTAATGCATTGCTTAATACAGTGCTTCGCGATGAATGGGGATTTAAAGGATTCGTTCTGACAGACTACTATGGAGTATATGGTTATCAGGATGCTGACCGCATGATCAGAAATGGTAACGACTGTATGTTAGTCGCATATGATACAGAGACGAACCATGTAACAGATACGAAAAGTGCAACGTCTATCAAGGCAATGCGTACAGCAGGCTTAGCTTTCACACGCGCACCGAAGAATTTGTTACCTTTGCAACGATGAAAGAGATAGAGGAAAAGCTTAAGGAATACAATTTCTTTCGATGCAATAAAGGCAGTCTTTTGAATCTGGCATTTGTGGACGGTGTTCAGGATGGCTGCGTGATTGTAAACGGAGAACGTCTGGTAATCAGCCGTGCCAGAAAGAAAGAATTTATGGAGGAACTGACAAATTATTTAGGAGGAGCAATGTAATGGAGCAGTTAACTCTTACGGAAATTCCAAGGTTGTATACCGGAATCGCAGAATGGGCGGCATGCTCTATTTATATTTCACTTCTGAGAAAAAAATATCATGGCATATCCCTTGGTATTATTATGACAACGGCAGTGTTTATCCAATGCTTTATTCAAGAACTGGCAGGAAGCTTTCCAGAATCCTTCTGGCTTTTGGGTATGTTTCTTGCGATTGGTATGATGCTTTTTTATTTTCATTTTTGCTGTGAGCTGACATGGGTAAATGCTGGATACTATTGTATCCGAGCATTTATTTTAGCAGAATTTGCGGCATCCTTGGAATGGCAGCTTTATTATTACACGGTGCAAAGCTCCGGCATTTTAGATGTTTGGCTTAGTATACTGTTGCTGGTTGCTGTCTATGCTTTTGTATACGTTAGTATTTACATGATAGAGCGAAAGCATATGTATTTTTTGAAGGAGTGGACTACGGCAAGAGAGTTGATTTTTGTCATCACCGTGGGAGGCACAGTCTTTTTTGTAAGCAACTTGAGTTTCGTCTATGCAAATACACCTTTTAGCAGCCAGATTACAAAAGAGATATTTAATATCAGAACCTTAGTGGACTTTATTGGGCTGACTATTCTATATGCCTACCATATTTTGAGAAAAGAGATGCAGGCAAAGTATGACTTGGATGCGATGCGAAATATTTTACAAAGCCAATATACTCTCTATCGAAAATCCAGCGAGAGTATCGATATCGTGAACCGCAAATACCATGACCTAAAGCACCAGATTGCTGTGCTCAGAGCAGAGGAGGATTCGGAAAAACGAAAGGCATTTTTGGATGAGATGGAGAGTGAAATTAAGGTATATGAGGCTCAGAATAAAACAGGAAACTCTGTTGTGGACACCATTTTAACAGGAAAGAGCATGACCTGCCAAGCCCACAACATTGAGTTGACCTGCGTTGTGGATGGGAAGCTTTTGAACTTTATGCATGTTATGGATATTTGCACCATACTTGGAAATGCGCTTGACAATGCGATTGAGTGTGAAATCCAGATTGAGGAGAAGGAAAAACGACTGATTCATGTCGAAGTGCTTTCCAAAAAAGATTTTATTGTACTTCGATTCGAGAACTATTTTGAAGGAAGTCTGGAATTTGAGGATAGCCTTCCCGCCACGACAAAAGCAAACAAACAGTATCATGGCTACGGAATAAAGAGCATTAAATATACAGCCCAAAAATATAACGGCTGGGTGACGATAAATAAACGCGGGAATTGGTTTGAGTTAAATGTGGTGATACCCTCTCCAAAGGAATAGAGTTAGACGAAGCTTGAATCCAATGCCTGTCTTATTTGAACCTGCGAGATGGGAAAAGACATTTAGTGTCGGAAGAAACGGGAAGGCATACAATATAAGTGATGAAAAATTCGGAGTAGTATTCATGGATTCACAGAAGCTGGAAAACCTTTTAAATCTGGCACTGAGTGCTTCCAGAGAGGAACGGGATAAATCTCTGGACTTGGATGTCGGTTATAATACCGAAACAAATATATGGGAATTAATCGTTAAATATAATGGAGACTTGAGCCGTTTGAACAGCCCGGTTATCGGAGTGGAGGAATTGATTGCCGGATATGCGATTGTTACTATTCCCCAAAGCCTGATAAGCTCTTTGGTGGAACTGGAAGAAATAGAGTATGTAGAGATGCCTAAGCGTCTATTTTTTGATTTGCAGCAAGGAAAAGAAGCCTCATGCATATTGCCGGTAACCATTAGAGAACCCTATCTGAACGGTCAGGGAGTTCTTGTTGCGGTTATAGATTCCGGCATCGATTATGCCAGAATGGATTTCAGAAGACAGGATGGAACCAGTCGTATATCGTATTTATGGGATCAAACTCTGCAGCCTGATGAAAGCCGGGGATTCAATCCTCCGGAAGGCTTTCTGATAGGAGTGGAGTTTAATAACATACAGATAAATGAAGCGTTGGAAGAAAGCAATCAGGAGGAAATGTTTCGTAAAGTGCCAAGTCTTGACGTAACGGGACATGGAACTGCGGTGGCGGCGATTGCGGCGGGAAACGGTTTGTCTTCAAGCGGCAGGTATGTGGGTGTGGCGCCCGAAAGCGAACTGATCGTAGTGAAGCTTGGATTATCCAAGCAACCTTCTTTTCCCAGAACAACGGAACTGATGCGTGCGTTGACCTATGTTGTGAATAAGGCAGTCGAGCTTGCCAAGCCTGTTTCCATCAATCTCAGCTTTGGGAATACATATGGAGCCCACGATGGAACCTCCCTGCTTGAGCGGTTTATGGATAATGTTTCGGAAATCGGCAGAAATGTAATCTGTGTAGGGAGCGGTAACGAAGGGGCGGCAGGAGGCCATGCGGCAGGAACTGTTACTGGGGAAACGCGAGTGGAGCTTGCGATTGCATCCTATGAGAGAGCTGTAAATGTACAGCTTTGGAAAGAGTATGCGGATATTTTTACGATTACGCTTATTTCCCCGGGCGGAGAAAGGCAGATTATCGATACCAGACGCCCGGGAACAATAAGGCTTGCGATGGAACAGACGGATGTTCTTATTTATGTGGGAGAACCATCTCCGTACAGCATTGATCAAGAGATTTATTTTGATTTTATTCCGCGGCAGACTTATATCAATTCAGGGGTATGGACGTTTTTACTGCAGCCTGTAAAAATTGTGACAGGAAATTATTATTTTTATCTTCCCAGCAGCGTCGTGCTCAATAGCGGGACGCGGTTCTATTCGCCCACCCCTGAGGTAACATTTACGATCCCATCCACAGCGCATAAAGTAATTACGGTAGGCGCCTACAGCAGTATATATGAATCCTATGCGGATTTCTCCGGAAGAGGATTCTTGCTTGAGAATCGCCAGGAAAGCAGGGTTGCCAATGAATGGGTAAAACCCGATATAGTAGCGCCCGGCGTAGACATAGCGATAAGTGACGGACTGGGAGGAACGAGACTAGTGACAGGAACATCTTTTGCCACGCCCTTTGTCACAGGTTCGGCGGCGCTCATGATGCAATGGGGAATTATAAGAGGGAATGATCCGTATCTTTATGGTGAGAAGGTAAGGGCATATTTGAGAAGGGGGGCGAGACCGCTTCGAGGAGAGGCGGTTTATCCCAATGCCAGAGTAGGGTATGGGGCGCTTTGTCTGGCGGATAGTCTGCCGATTTAATAGCTTGAAATGTAGAACTGTGCAAGAACCTTCATTGGAAAAGGTAAAAATCGGAGTGTTTGTTATAGGAATTAGGAATAACCAGCAATAATTTTTTTGAATTAACACCATTAAATTATATTGGATATAATGATTATGTAATTAAGAATTATTTGATTAATCCGTAAAAAGAAAGCATGGCATTGGGGAATTTGCGCCCGGAAATCATATAATACATATATGATTCCTATGAAATAAACAGTATTTTGTTAAGGAGAGTGGAAATGGCAAGAGAATTCGAAGGAAAAACGGTTTTTATTACCGGAGCGGCAAAGGGGCAAGGAAGGGCGGTTGCCTTAGGCTTTGCAAAAGAAGGCGCCAATATCATCGCTTTTGATTTGGGAGAAAAGATACCTTATCCGTCCTATAACAAGTCCTCCAATAAGGACCTGGAAAAATTAAAAGACGAAGTAGAAAAATCAGGTTCCGAAATTGTGATTTTTGCCGGAGATGTGCGAAAAGAAGAAGATGTTAAGGAGGCAGTTTCAAGAGGAATAAAGGAATTCAATAAAATTGACATCCTTTTCAGCAATGCAGGAATAGCAGCTTATGGCTACTCGTATGAGCTTACAGAGGAACAGTGGAATGCTATGATCGATATCAATCTTAAGGGCGGATGGCTTGTTTCCAAGCATGTTATTCCTCATATGATCGAACAGAATAGCGGTGTAATTATTTATAATTCATCCATCGCGGGCTTAAGGGGAATGAACAGGATGTGTCATTATGCAGCATCTAAGCACGGGCTTATCGGTCTGGCGAGATCGCAGGCAATTGAGCTGGCAGTGCATGGAATCCGAGTTATCACCTTTCATCCTACAGGAGTTAATACACCTATGAATGATGGACTCGCACAGATGGAAGGTGCTACTCCCATAGAAATTGCAGAGAGGTCAGCAGGAAATCTTTTACCGGTGCCTTGGGTGGAGACAGAGGATGTAGTGGAATCGGTGAAGTTTCTTGCAAGTGATAAGGCGAGATACATAACAGGAAGCCAGTTTGTGCTGGATGCCGGACTACTTACAAGATAGTGTCGGTATTGCAAATCAGAAAACTTACTATTAGAGAATAAGAATAAAAGGAGAGAATATTATGAAAAAGAAGATTATTTTAGGGGCACTGCTAATCGCTACGGTAGGAATATTCGGCGGCTGCGGAAAAGCAGATAGCGAAACGGCGGCAAATAATGTCGCGGAAGCTTCGGAGACGGAAGCCGTAGAGGCACAAGCGGCAGAGAGTGTGGAAATGGAAGATGCCGCAGAAACAGCAGAGGATGAAGTGATTACGGTCTCTGTGGGAACGATGGGAACATACAGCCCGTTTAGCTTTGTGGACGAAAATGACTATCTGACAGGATATGATATTGAGGTTCTTCGCAAGGTTGAAGAGATAGATCCCAGTCTGCATTTTGAATTTACTACAGGGCCATGGGAGTCGCTATTCGTAGGGTTGGATTCGGATAAATTCCAGATGCTTGCCAATCAGATATCAGGTACGGACGAGCGCAGAGAAAAATATTATTTGACAGAGAATCCTTATCATACTGCTGTGAACCAGTTGATTGTAAAAAAGGGTAGAACCGATATTGCGGGATTTGAAGACTTGGCTGGAAAGAAAATCGGACTTACGGTCGGAGACGCGCATAATATCGAAGCAGAAAAATGGAATGAAGAAAATGGCAATGCTTTAACTCTTGTATATTATGAAGAGGATATTACAACTATTCTTCAGGAAATCGTAAACGGAAAAATAGATGCAACGCTGAATGATCCTGCAGTCGCAATCAGTAAAGCGGAAATTCAGGGTCTGGATGTAGAACCTGTTGGAGAACGGCTTTCTGAAACGCCTGTATACTTTATCTTCAAACAAGATGAGCTTGGAAAGACTCTTCAGGAAAAAATAGATGCGGCATTGGGACAACTGATTGAAAGCGGAGAACTATCAAGGCTTTCAACGGAATGGTTTGGATCTGATTATACACCACAGGGTAAATAGTAATGGGAAAAATATTTGACGTGGAGTTCATGATAGAGATTATCCCTGATATTCTCAAAGGAATTCCTTATACAATGACACTTGCGGTTATTTCATTTATTGTCGGTCTCTTTATTGGATTGATCGGGGCCTTGATTAAGATATACAAGGTTCCTGTACTGCGATTTATTACAGGGGTATATGTGTCCTTCTTTAGAGGGACCCCCCTAATCGTGCAAATCCTGTTGTTTTACTATGGTATTCCTATTTTGCTGAGAATCATTAATCAGAGATTCGGAACCTCCTTTGATGTCTCGGGCGTGCCGGCCATGGTCTTTATGCTGGTGGCCTTCTCGGTCAGTTCCGGTGCCTATCTGACAGAATCCATTCGTGCAGCAATTATTTCCGTGGATAAGGGGCAATTGGAGTCTGCATATTCGGTTGGTATGAATACTACACAGGCGATGATCCGAATCGTACTGCCGCAGGCGGTGAAGGTTGCACTTCCCGTGTTTGCCAACTTCTTTATCGGTCTTTTAAAGGATACGTCTTTAGCTTTTGCCGCTTCTGTCACTGAGATTATGGGGCAGGCCAAGATCGAAGCCGGAAGAGCATCTCGTTTCTTTGAGGCATATATCGATGCTGCACTTATTTATTGGGCAATATGCATTATATTTGAATTTTTAGTAGTAAGGATGGAAAGGAATGTCCGAAAAAACGAGAGAGGTATGGAAAAATGATAGATATTAGAGGAGTACAGAAGTCATTTAAGAATACTGTAGTTCTGAGAGGAGTCAACCTGACAGTGGAGGAAGGCGAGACCGTGGCACTTATCGGCTCCAGCGGTTCCGGCAAATCAACTCTGCTCAGATGCATTAATTTATTGGAAACACCGGATCACGGCAGTATTACAATCGGCGATTATAAGTTTAAGGCGCACGATATTTCTCGGCATACGAAAAAAGAGGTAAGAAAAAGAACGGGTATGGTTTTCCAGAATTTCGGGCTTTTTGAAAATAAGACTGCGTTGGAAAATGTAACGGAAGCTTTAATAATAGTACAGAAAAAGAAAAAAGCTGAGGCTATAGAAATTGGACGGTATTACCTCGATAAAGTTGGTATGATCAATCGGGCCGATTATTATCCTATTGCATTATCGGGAGGGCAGAAGCAGCGGGTAGCGATTGCTAGAGCGCTGGCATTGAATCCTCAAATCATTTTATTCGATGAGCCGACCTCCGCTCTGGATCCGGAGCTTGTTCAAGAAGTTCTTCATGTAATTAAGCAGGCATCCGACGAGAAGATGACTATGCTGATTGTAACTCATGAGATGGATTTTGCCAGAGAAGTTGCCGATAAAGTGGCATTTATGGATGAAGGGGTAGTTCTGGAGGCGGCGCCTCCGGAAAAACTGTTCTTTCATCCCGAGCATGAGAGAACAAAGCAATTTATCGACAGATACATGCAGAGATTCAGTTATTCTATATAAAGTCCGGGAGGTTAAGTTATGGCATATATATCACAGGTTGAATATGAAAAAGCACCTAATGAGGTAAAATATCTGATTGATAAGCAAATAAAAGAGAATGGGCGTATTACAAATATGAAATTGACTTTGCTCCATTCGATTCCGGCCTATAAGGCATTGATGGAATGGTATCCGCTTGAGAAAACCATCGAGCAATTTCTCGGAGAGCGTGCGGTGAATTTCTTCTGCTATGCGATATCGACCGAGAACGATTGCCTAATATGCAGTGTTTTTTTTCGCAAAATATTAAAGGATTTAAATATTGATTTTGACACTTTTCAGTTTACACAAGAGGAAGATATTCTAATCCGGTATGGAAGGGCGATTGTAAAAGATGCGAATCATATTCCGGCAGAAATATTTGATGAATTAAAGGAGCACTGGAATGAAGAACAGATAGTGGCTATTACTGCATTTGCGACAATTATGATTGCCACGAATCTGATTAACAAGATTCTTCAAGTGGATTTGGATGATTACCTTAAGGCATATACAAAGGATTAGGCGGTAGTATGAACAGAAATTGGAAGGAAGTATTTTACTGGTTCCACGAACATCCGGAGCTGGGATATGAGGAACATGGTACGACACAAAAAATCAGAGAAATTCTTGAAAATAACAATATCGAAATAGTAGAAACCGGTCTTTCCACAGGAGTAATCGCAGTTGTACGTGGGAATACAGGAGGAAAGAGTGTTGCTTTCAGAGCGGATATAGATGCGCTGCCTATAGAAGAACAAACAGGGGTGTCCTATGCTTCTGCGCATAACGGTATCATGCATGCCTGCGGTCATGATTTTCATATAACGGTAGCTCTTGCAGCTGCGGTACGGCTGCAAGAGAAAAGAAAAGAGCTATCCGGAAACCTGTTTTTTATTTTTCAGCCCGGGGAAGAGGTGGCAGACGGTGCCAAAACAGTAATTCAAACAGGAATACTGAAAGATGTGGAAGAGTATTATGCTTTTCATGCAGATCCAGCGCTTCCTGTAGGAACGGTCGGGATAAAAAAAGGAACTATTATGGCTGCAGTCGACAAGTTCAAGGTAACAATAGAAGGAAAGGGCGCTCATGCGGCTATGCCCTATTTGGGAAATAACCCCATACCCGTGATGGCTCAGATGATACTTGCTTTACAGACATCAGTGCCGCAGAAGATTCCGGCTGTTCATCCCAGTGTACTTAGCGTTACGCATGTCTGCGGGGGGAATACATGGAATGTGATTCCGGAGAATATCTTCTTCCAAGGAACGATGCGCAGTATCTTGTCTGAAGAAAGAATATCGATGAAAGAGCGCTTTGTTACAATCGTTCAGGAGTTTGCAAAAATGAACGATATGAAGGAGCATATCGAGTGGCATGAAGGCCCGGCTCCTATCATTAATGATGAAGAGTTATGTAATACAATAGAACGCATTGCAATAAAGAATCATCTCGATATCAGACAAGTCGAAACCAATATGATTAGTGATGACTTTTCCTCCTATCTAGAGGCAAGTAAAAAGGCATCGGGGATGTACCTTAAAATAGGAACCGGAGAAGGATATCCGCTTCATAATTCCCGATTCTCGATAGATACTGCCGCAATAGAAATTGCAGTACAGCTATTGAACGATATTTTACTGGAAGCAGTGGGATAGGCTTCAAACATAAAAGGAGGAGTGGAAAAGCGTCGATGTTAGAATTATATCCGGATTTTTATAATGATGTTTTTGGGCCGATTATGCAGCCCGGTTCGAGTTCTCACACGGCCGGTCCATGCAGAATCGGCTATGTTGCATCCTGCCTGCTGGATGCGCCGCTGAAACGGATACAGGTGTATCTCGACCCGGAGGGTTCTTTTGCAGGAACCTTTGGGTGGATGAGCGAAGACTTGGGAATGCTCGCAGGCGCTTACGGTTTCTTGCCGGAGGAGGAGAAGATATTTGATATTAGACAGATATTGAATGAAGAAGGCATTCTTTATCAATTTATTTTTGAGAAGATAGCAGAAAGCTCTCATCCGAATGCGGTCAAATTTGTCCTGACGGATAGAGACGGTGAACAGGTAGTGCTTGTCGGTAACTCCATCGGCGGCGGGATGATAGAAGTGGTATGGGCTATGGGCATCCCGATATCCTATAAGGGAGATAAAGAATTAGTGATTCACACGAACCGCAGGCAATATGTTCTGAGACCGATATTACCGGTTATTACAACGGAAAAAAAGAAGCCTCAGCTTTTCTCGGATTTTGAGGAGTGGATTCGAATAGCGGAAGAAAAGCATCTAAGCTTGTGGGAGACAGCACTTGTTTATGAAGAGAATTCTTCCGGATGGGATCGAGAAGAGATTATAGAATATATGAGAGTAATTCAGAGGCTGCTCAAGCGGCAGACGGATTACATAGATGAGGCGAGGGAACAGCTTTTGGAAACATCGTTATCGGGTTATCATTTCCGTAAATGGGAGAGCTATTGCAAGCAATCTCATCCTGTTATCGGAGACGTTATTACCAATGCGCTTACATACGCATATCGCGTTCAGGCATTCAGGCGAGGAGTACGGATTGTACCGGGACCTATGGGAACCGGAGGCGGATATTTGTATTCTGCAGTGAGGGCAGTTATGGAAGCAAGGAATCTGTCCGATGAGGATGCCTTGCATGGATTATTTGTTGCGGCGGGCGTAGGAGCAATCTGTTATACCAGGTCGGAACCTACCGGCGAAGCAACAGGGTGTGCCGGAGAATGCGGTGTATGTTCGGCCATGGCGGCAGCTGCGATAACGGAAATGTCGGGCGGAACCCCCGGGCAGGTGGAAAGTGCGGCGTCATTAGCGTTACAGGCGGCCATCGGGTGGCCTTGTGATCCTATACCGGGAGGGAAAAATCAGCCATGCTTCAGCAGGTTTACAACGGCAATAACGATGGCGATTACATTTTCCGAACTCGCATTGTCGGGAAGGGATGGAGTAGTACCGTTTCATGAGGTTGTAGATGTGATGGATAAAGTGGGGAGAGAAATGCCTTCCGGGCTTAAATGCACTGCGGAGGGCGGCTTATGCGCTTCGCCCAAGGCAGAACAGTGCAAAGCAAAAATGTATGTCAAAAAGGGAGATGCTTTGCATCAGATACAATAGGATTATGAATAAGTCAACCGCCCGGCTCTTTTGCTTCCCATTGATTTGGGATTGAAAAAACGGTGGTTTTGTGCCAAAATAACAATAAGTTGTATGATTTTTATTTCAAATGGTATGTGAGGAGGATCTTCCGGCTCCGAAGAAAAAGAAATAATGGTATGTTGCACATTTTCGTGCTTCATATAGATTAGTAAAAGACAAAGATAAAAACGCAACGTGCATCCCCGAGGATGTGCCAGAGCCGGTAGGTAGCCCGGCCGTCCTGTCAGATATGACAGGGT
Organism: Clostridiales bacterium; assembly: GCA_012520655.1. Taxonomy (GTDB): domain Bacteria; phylum Bacillota; class Clostridia; order Lachnospirales; family Lachnospiraceae; genus Kineothrix. The sequence continues at coordinate 17,682 of JAAYNW010000048.1, forward strand.
AAGTAACCTGCCCTCCTGGGTTGTCCGTTCTTTGTCCATAGCACATTTTAAGGAGGGATTGTTATGGACAAGGCAAGTGGAAAGCTGACGGTATATTTTGAGGAATCTTTTTGGATAGGAGTCTTTGAACGGATATCTGACGGAAAATTATCGGTGTGTAAGGTTACATTCGGTGCAGACCCGAAGGATTATGAAGTGTGGGATTTCGTCCTCAAGCACTACAGCGACCTCAAGTTCAGCTCTGCTGTTGAAACCGAAGTGAAACAGACTGCGGACAATCCAAAGCGCAGACAGCGCAATGCCAGAAAGCAGTTACAGAGTTCCGGCATCGGAACGGCGTCGCAGAAGGCATTGCAAATGCAACGTGAAGAAATGAAATCCGAACTCAGGCAAATCAGCAAGGAACAGCGAGAAATTGAGAAACAGCGCCAGTTCGATTTAAAGCAATTAAAACGAAAAGAGAAGCGCAGGGGTCATTGACCATACTCAGACTTTTCTGGTGCAAGGCAGGGCGACTAATATGAGGATATTAGTATATGGAGCAGGTGTTATCGGTTGTGAGCTGGTGCATGAATTATGCAAAGGGAATAACGAAGAGGCGTATCTATGCCAATCCGGGACAAACTGAGACAGGATATGCAAGAAAAGCTGTTTATCTCGTAAATGTTAACATAATAAATTTCTTTATGGAGGTAAGAAATGATAGCTGGTAATTTATATAACAGGCTCTATCTGGATTTTAATTTGGCTGACAAGAAGGACGATTGGGGATTTATGAATTTTGAGAATAGTTATATTACCTCGGAATTCAGGACAAAGTATATGGGTTTAGTGCTAGATAACACCGAAATAATTCAAAAGGTATATACTGTCACGTTTCCTGATATAGAACTTCTTAAAGAAATTTTTAATAGGAATGAAACGAATATTTTGCTTTTTTCTCATCATGCAATGGGGTATAGTGCTTCAAATGAAGGATTTCCGTTTTATGATATTCCGTTAGAGTATTTATCAGAGATGAAAGAACGTAAGATATCATTCTATATGCTCCATAGTCCTTTGGATAATTATGGGGACTATTCTACGTCGGTAAGCTTTGCCAATGCATTGAAATTAGAGATTATAGAGCCTTTTTGCCAATATGATGAAAATATTCAGGCGGGAGTCATTTGTAATACATCACTTAAATCTGTTCAAGAGATACAGCAGCTTGTTGAGAAAACAGTAGGGCACCAAACTAAATTATACAATTACGGGAAAGATGAAATACAAAATGGAAAAATAGCAATTGCTGCCGGAGGAGGGAATTACCCTTTCGTTGCTACTGAAATTGCTCAAAAGGAAATTAATTGTTACATAACAGGATTCACAAAACCATTGCCATATTTTGAACCTACATTAGAATTCCATAATATTGCTAAGAGTCATGCAATTAATGTTATAGGTGCTACACATTATTCTACCGAAAAATTTGCTTGCATGTCTATGGTTAATTACTTTTTAAGAATGGGATTGCAGGCAGAATTTTTAGAAGGGAGATTTTTCTTAGAAGATTTATAAATATATAAAAGTTCTTCAAAATGAATTGACAAGGGTAGGGGCTGCTTTTTATAGTCCCTTATTTTTGTGCATTTTGATGAAAATCAAGAGCGCATACGCCCATTTTTCTACTTGCAAAATATGGGAACAATAGTATAATGACCAATTGTAGATATATTATATCCATAATGGATATATGTTATCTACGAATAATAATGTAAACCGTGTTTGTATCTAATTGATATGTTTAGGAGGTAAAACGTTGAAACTCACAAAAGGATTTGAACAGGCTGCCTGCATTATTGTCTTGTTGGCAACTCAAGACCCTAATATTCCATTGTCTTCACAGGAAATTAACAAACGATTAAAGTGTTCTCCTTCTTATCTAAGGAAAATCATTCGCAAATTAGTCGTATCTAAGCTGGTTAATTCCGTCTCCGGAAATAATGGAGGTTTTACGCTGGCGGCGAGTGCTGAGGAGATTAATCTACTGCAGGTAGTAGAGGCGTTGGAAGGACCTATTGAGACGTTTACCGATACGGAGCTTATCAGCGAGGTGTTCAGAGATTTCCCGTATATTATGGATCAAGGAACTGCTATTTTAAAAAATGCTTTTGCGCAGGCCGATCAGTTATGGAGGAATTCATTAAAGAAAAAAACGGTTTATCAATTGCTTATGGAAGCGGTGGGGGAAGAAAAGCTGGCTTTGTACGATTGGAACCAGCCGGAAGAAAAAAGAGAGTTATTAATTAGAAAGGTGATGAATTCGATTCATGGAAATGATTAAAAAAGAATGGCACGCAATTTTTAAAAACAAGATTTTATTAATTTCTTTTATTGTTATTTCTTTTATACCGATTCTCTATGCTTCATTTTTCCTAAAATCCGTTTGGGATCCATATGGGAAGACAGGAAACTTGCCGGTAGCAGTAGTAAATGAAGATAAAGAAGTAAAATACAATGGAGAAACACTGAATGTCGGGGCAGAATTGGTCGACCAGCTCAAGGAGGATGAAAATTTAAACTGGGAATTTGTTTCGGCAAAGGAAGCCCAAAACGGATTAAAGAATCAAAAGTATTACATGATTGTAACTATTCCGGAAGATTTTTCTGCGAATGCGGCAACAGTTATGGATGATAATCCGAAGAAAATGAACATACGATATGAGACGAACGGCGCTTTGAATTATCTCGGCGAGGTAATAGGTGAAACTGCCATGAAGCAGCTGAAAAGTGAGGTTTCACAGAAGGTTACGGAAGTATATGCCAATGCGATATTCGATCAGTTATCTGAAATCGGAGATGGCTTTGAGGAAGCGGCAGACGGAGCAAAGCAACTTGATGACGGTGCCGGGGATCTGGTCGAAGGAAGCCAAAAGCTGGCAGACGGTCTCGACACTTTAGCGAGCAGCACAATAACCTTCAGCGATGGAGAAGAAACTTTTAGCGTCGCTCTCAACCAATATTTGGAGGGTACTGAGAAACTGGATGATGGGCTTGGAGAATTAAAAGCGGGTGTTGATACACTGGGAGCAAAGGTTCCGGCTCTGGCTGATGGAGTGAGCCAGTTAGACAGTGGCTCGGCTAAACTGGCAACAGGAATTAAGGATTATACAGGCGGAGTATCCAAATTAGCCGAGGGAACAGGTACCTTAGCAAGCAACGGAACAACATTGAAAACAGGTGTGGACACTTTAGTGACCGGTTTAAATGATGGAACCGCACAACTCCAAAGCGGAGCGGGAAAGATTTCAGCGGGCTTAACTCAGATGTCTGAAAAACTGGGAACACAGATCAGTTCGAGTGCAGGCCAGCTTGTGGCAGTCAATAAAGGGATTGGAGATCTTAATAACAGCATACAGGGCTTAAATGCAAAATTAAATGCTGCCGGCTCCTTTTCTGTCGATCCGGCTACTCTGAGTGTTTCTGTCGGTGATACATCGAGTATCATAAATGCTGCACAAGCAGCAAGAACAAGCGCTAACGACATATCCGGCAATATATCTTCTTTAACCTCCGATATAGAGAACTCCATATCCGGTTCGGATCTGGATGATGAGACCAAAGCCAAGGTTTTAGGCATCATTGCCGAGGCAAAGGCAAATAGCAGCGCTATATCGAATATTTCGAATTCTGTAGCAAGTATTACATCAAATATGTATGCCGTTGAAAGCGGCGTCTCAAGCATAGAGACTAATGCCGGCAGCTTGAGCACTCAAGTAAGTACTTTGGCGGCGGCGGCAAGCTCGACAAATGATGTGGCAGCAGCAGTGGCGCAGATTGCACAAGGCGCCGCACAGGTTTTACCGGGAGCCCAGGAGGCGATAGGAAGTCTTTCCGGCGGGTTGAGCGACGTGAAATCAGCTCTGGATAATCAGTTTATTCCGGGTATGAATCAGTTGACGGGCGGTATTTCCAATCTTCAAAGCGGTTTGGCTACCGGTTCGGCTCAGCTTAATGCCGGTTTAAACACCTATATTGACGGCGTTCGACAGGTAAATAACGGTGTGCAGGAGTTAAAGAGCAATTCCGATGCCTTAAATAGCGGAGCGTCTTCATTGAAGGATGGGCTTGGCAAGTTAAACGGCAACGTGCCGGCTTTACAGGAAGGCGTGAATGCTCTTGTATCAGGAACCAATACAATTAAAGAAGGAAGCACGGAACTTGTTAAAAACAATAATGATTTAATGGAAGGTCAGACAAAATTACAAGACGCGTCTTCCAAGTTAACGGAAGGTGCCGCAGAACTGGAGGATGGCGGCATCACTTTAAAGGACGGACTGAATGTATTCAAAGACGGAAGCGGTGAACTGGCTTCGGCATTGAGCGAGGGCTCTGAAAAGATAAATGACGTTCAAACGACGGATAAAACCGCCAAAATGATTGCGGAGCCAAACGAGCTTACGCAGGAAAAATACAGCGAAGTACCGAATTACGGTTTTGCTCTTGCTCCATATGTATTATCCCTTGCTTTATATGTAGGTTGCTTGGTATTTAACTTTATTTACCCGATTAGAAAGATTGCGATCAAAGAAAAACCGGTGTTCCAGTGGTGGTTAAGTAAGATAACCGTGGGATTGGTAGCAGCTACAGCGATGGCGCTTATTGAAGGTGTAGTAATGATGCTCATCGGCTTGTCACCGGATCACGTGTTAGAGTATTTTATTGTAGCATTGGTATCCGCTTATGCTTACATGTTCCTCATTATGTTCCTGGCTATGGCATTCGACAATCCGGGTCGATTTGTTGCCATGGTATTGCTGATATTACAGCTTGCGGGCTCGGGCGGAACTTTCCCGATGCCGCTTACGGATAAGTTTTTCCAAGATATTCATCCGTATTTGCCTATGACCCATTCCATCTACGGATTCAGACAGACAATCAGCTCCGGTTTGGGGGAAATCACCTTTACGCACAATGCGCTGCTGATGGTCTGCATAGCGATTATTTCACAGCTGCTGCTGCTCATATCGATGAAGTTGTTGAAAAAGTTCCACCGGGACGGAATCTCACAGCTTGATGATAATCAGAAGCTGCTGGACGATAATTACAGTTATTCATAGACTTAAATAATTCGTGTTTCCGTTTTTCGCAAGGATATTTATTGTCTGCTGAGTAATGCTATGGTATAATTTTACAGGTTACTTTTGGTGTATAGATATCTGCAAATTATACAGGGGGAATGAATGCTATGGAAAATGCGGCAAATAAGAATGCACAAATGACAGGAACAACGCCGGTAGAGCGCTACGGAGCTTTGTCCGTGAAGGGCAACCGGTTAGTAGACTGTAAAGGCAATGCGGTTACTTTAAGGGGAGTGAGCACCCACGGTTTATCCTGGTATCCTCAATATGTAAATCAGGAAAGCTTTCGGTTTATGAGAGATGAGTGGGGGATTGAAGTGGTGCGGCTGGCCATGTATACGGAGGAAGAGGACGGCTACTGTGTGGGGGACGATAATAATCGGCAGGTGCTTAAGGCTGTTATCGATAAAGGCGTGTATGCGGCATCGAAGCTTGGACTGTATGTTATTATTGACTGGCACATTTTAAGCGATGGGAACCCCAATCAAAACAAAGAGCAAAGCCTTGCATTTTTCAGAGAAATGTCAGAACGGTATCACGGTTATACTAATGTGATTTATGAAATCTGCAATGAGCCTAATGGCAATGTAGATTGGCCGGAGATAAAAGCCTATGCCAATGAGGTGATTCCGGTAATCAGAGAAAATGACGCGGACGCTGTTATTCTGGTGGGTACACCCACATGGTCGCAGGAAGTGGATAAAGCGCAGGCAGATCCTATTACAGGTTATGATAACTTGATGTATGTACTGCACTTTTACGCGGATACTCATAGAGAAGAACTGCGCAGCAAGCTGGAACAGGCACATGACGGCGGACTTCCTATCTTTGTAAGCGAATTCGGCATATGTGACGCTTCGGGTAGCGGAGCCATTAATGTTGAGGAAGCCGACAAGTGGATAGAGCTTTTGGAAAGTCGTAACATCAGTTATATAATATGGAATTTGTCAAATAAGGATGAAACTTCTGCATTTTTTAAGCCCTCCTGTACTAAGACTGAGGATTATGACAACAGCGACTTATCCGAATCTGCAAAGTGGTTTATTCAAAGGAAATAAAATTATGGATGGAAGGGATTTATATGTATCCCTTCCGTTTTTTTATGTTGGATGGCAATGGTAATAAGACATAAAAATGGTTGATAAAAGTCAACCTATTATGGAACGGCAAAATATGAACAATATTCAAGTAATAAAATAAAAAAATCTTGACTTAAACTTAACTCCAAGGTGTAGTATTTATTACAAAAGGAAAGATCCGGTTCGAATTAGTAATATGTAAATATCCTCGGGAAATGACGATGAACGGATTTCAGGCAATTATAAGGAGAAGTAATGATGAAAAAACTGGGTTTTGGTTGTATGCGGCTTCCTATGATACAAGGAAAAAAAGAAATGGAAGTGGATTATGATCAGTTTAAGCAGATGATTGATGCCTTCTTTAAAGAAGGTTTTTGTTATTTTGACACAGCGCATGGTTATATTGGCGGGAAAAGTGAGATTGCGATTAGGGAATGCCTGGTAAAGCGATATCCCAGAGAGTCTTACATACTTACGGACAAACTTACCTCTAATTTTTTTCAAAAAGAGGAAGAAATTATACCGTTTTTTGAAAAACAGCTTGAGAATACGGGTGTGGAATATTTTGATTATTATTTGATGCATGCCTTAAATTCCGATTATTACAAGAAGTTTGTAGAATGTCGTGCTTTCGAGATTGCAAAGCAGTTGAAAGAAGAAGGCAAGATTAAGCATATCGGCATTTCTTTTCATGATAAGGCAGCAGTGCTCGATAAAATATTAAGTGAGCAGCCGGATATAGAGGTGGTTCAAATTCAGTTTAACTATGCCGATTATGATGATCCGGGAATTGAAAGCTTTCTTTGCTATCAAATATGCGAAAAATACAATAAGCCGGTAATCGTAATGGAGCCGGTAAAGGGAGGCGGACTTGTGAATCTGCCTAAAGCTGCTCAGACAATTTTGGATGAACGTAGAAACGGAGCCAGCTATGCCAGCTACGCGATTCGTTTTTGCGCTTCCTTCGATAAGGTATTCATGGTCTTAAGCGGAATGAGTACAATTGAGCAGATGGAGGATAATATTAGTTACATGAAGGATTTTGTTCCTTTCACGGAAGAAGAGTTTCAATTGATAGACCGCGTTAGAGAAATAATAAAAGAACAGGACATAATTCCATGCACGGCCTGCCAGTATTGTGTGGACGGATGCCCTGTGCGGATAGCGATTCCCAATTTATTTGCCTGCTATAATGCCAAGAAGCAATATAATGACTGGAACAGCGATGTTTATTACAACGTGAATATAAAAGATAGAGGCGCGGCCTCTGATTGCATCAAATGCGGTAAATGTGAGAGGATTTGTCCCCAGCATATAAAAATCAGAACGTATTTGCAAGCTGTCAGCGAAATGTTTGAGAAAAAAAGCTAACACAAGTAAATGATGTGAAGTGTTTTGGAAAGGAATGGTAATTAGTATGACATAAGAATTAATTGTATATTTTTCAAGAAAAGGCGAGAACTATCCTCCGAAGGATATTTCAGCATATGATACAATTTACCTCGGGTATCCGAATTATTGGGGAACGATGCCGATGCATGTATGGACATTCCTGGAGAAATACGATTTTACGGATAAAACGATAAAACCGTTCTGCACCCATGAAGGAAGCGGCCCGGGAAGCAGCAAGGAAGACATCAAAAAACTATGCCCGAATGCTAAGGTTAAAAAGGTTCTTTCCATACATGGGGCAGGACTAAAGGAAGCAAAAGATGCAATAGAAAAATGGTTATAAAGATTTTACGTAAGTTTTTTAAGCCATTTACGGAAAACAAACAAAGGATAAACATGCAACTTTATTCGTAGTAAATTTTACGACTGCCGCTTATGGTTTCCCCTACGGAGTGCTGAATCCAGTGAACAGCGCCGTCCGTATCTCGGTCATGAATAAAAGACCAGAGTTTATAAGTGTTTTGATAAAGGGCGGGGATTCCATATAGCGTACAGAAGCGTTCCCAAAGAGTAAATACAGGAGCCTTAAAGGACTGAAATATTAAAGGTATTAAGGTGTTTTGGGACAAAACGGCAAATTCATGCTGAAATTCAAATGCTGCCTGCGAAGCAGTGGCAATCGAGGAAGCATCTCTGATGCGCTCTGTTTTTTCCAATAATAACTGAACCTCTTCGTCGGTAATCCGCTTAATACATTGCTGAGCGGCAAGCGTGTCTAATGCAATTCTCACTTCAAGAATAGATCTGATTTCATCATTTCGTAATTTTCCGCCATTATATTTCATAATAGAAAGTAAGGTGTCGAGAGTACCCTTTCTGCGATAGTCGGCAACAAAGGTACCGACCCTCGGTTTTACGATGAGGAATCCCTTTTTTTCCAAATCGCTGATTCCGCTGTTGACTACTGCTCGACTGACTTGCATGGCTTCCGACAGCTGCCTTTCGGGCGGGAGTTTTTCGCCGATTTTAAGTTTGCCGGATAAAATCATATGTTCCAATTGCTCTACAAATAGTTCCCGAAGTGAGGGGGAGCTGATTTTTTGAAATTCCATAGAAGACCTCCATAATATAAAACTGGTTCGACCACATGCCAAAAATGATTTTTTATCTATTATATTGTACAAAATATATAAAATCAATAGTATGTTTCTAGTATAATGTAGAAAGGTTCATAAAGAATTGACTATTTTCGATAATAATGATAAATTTATATCAAGAAGAAATCGAAAAAATTATGTTGGTATGACCAGCATAACAAAGGAAAGGTGAGATGTCATGTTTACATTTAATTATGAGGCGGGGGCAACCGGCTTAACGTCGTGGCTCATGTGGTTAGTAGTTTTTGCAGCTTTATTTGCACTGAATGAGGTATCCAGAAGATACAAGGTAATGGGAATTATATGCTTTGTTGTGTTGCCCGCAGTTTTATCCGTTCTGTGGTTTACCGTTTTATCGGATACTACTTACACGGACTGGTTCCATCTGGCAAAAGTATATTCGTCTACGGCCGGATGTATTGGCTTCTGGTGTATTCGCCATCTTCACGGAACAAACAAAAAGACGGGGAAAGAGTGGAGACTTTCGCAGAACAAGATTGCATTGTGCTTTCCTCCGTTGATTTTGGCAATTAATATTTGTGAAGCTGTGGCTCGTGATCTGGAAGTAGGAATGAATTACGTAGGCGGCGGAATGTTAGTAGATGACGCGCAGTATGTAATCGGCGGACCTTGGAATTACATGAATGCAATTGCAGGTATTTTAAATATCATAACAATTACCGGATGGTTCGGTATTAAGATTAGAAAAGCGACTGCAAAGGATAATAGCAGAGATATGATTTGGCCGGATATGCTCTGGTTCTGGATTATCGCTTATGATTTGTGGAACTTCGCTTATACATATAACTGCCTTCCGGGACATTCCTGGTACTGCGGATTTGCTTTGTTGTTAGCACCGACCCTTTGTGCCTTTACTTTAGGAAAAGGTGCATGGTTGCAGCACCGTGCCCAGACTCTGGCTCTTTGGTGCATGTTCGCTCAGACCTTCCCGGCGTTCCAGGATTCAGGTAAGTATTCCGTATCCTCAACCTACAATACAACGATTTACTTTATTGTAAGCTTCCTTGCTTTGGCAGCTAATATTGCGGTATTGGTTTATATGGTTTATAAAGTAACGAAGACAAAACGTAATCCTTATAAGGCAGAATTATATACGGATCTGGCAAAATATAAGGAGATAAGAGCTTTAGCGGAATAATAAATAAGTGCCGTACTTTGGAAGGAGCAGGGCAGTGTTGATGAAAGAATATAGAGTACTGGAAATTAAGCAAAGTGTATTTGAAGATAACAATAAACAGGCTGATTTATTAAGGCAGAAGTTAAAAGATGAAAAAATATTTTTGCTCAATCTGATGTCTTCCCCCGGTGCGGGGAAGACAACGACGCTTACACGCACTATTGAAATGCTGAAGGAAAAACTGCGTATCGGCGTTATGGAAGCCGATATTGATTCGGATGTGGATGCGGCAACTATTTCAGAAACGGGAGCAAAGGTAATACAACTGCATACAGGTGGGATGTGCCATCTGGATGCGGATATGACAAAGCAGGGATTGGAAGGATTGGGAACAGAAGGGGTAGATCTCGCGATTCTGGAAAACGTTGGCAATCTCGTGTGCCCGGCTGAATTTGATACCGGTGCTGTAAAGAATGCTATGATTCTGAGCGTACCGGAGGGAGATGATAAGCCGTTAAAATATCCTTTGATGTTTACTATCTGCGATGTGCTTCTTATTAACAAGATAGATGTAATGCCATACTTTGATTTTGACTTGCAGGCTTGCATAGAGCGGGTCAAGAAGTTGAACCCGGACATTCAGGTAATTCCGGTTTGTGCAAAAACAGGAGAAGGAATAGAGGATTTTGCAGACTGGCTTTATAAAGAGACAATAAAATGGCAGACGTGAGAATGCTGAGGGGATAACAAATTTGTACCTGTAGCTTAAGGCTTGCGGGTTACGAGAAAGGCATGGTTATACAGATGAAAGATATTACAAAAATGATTTTTCCGGATTGGTATGCGTGCCAATATAATGAAAAAGTATTGGCTCTCGCAAATCATATCGGACGTAAAAAACCGGGTTCTAAAAATGCTTATAAATGGGACGATCCGGAATATGTCATCCTTGAAGCAGGGGTAGACGAAGAAATGGCCGAGGTAGGATTGGGACTCGGTATTTGTGAAAAGCGCACTGCAAAGGAAATCGCAAAAATACTAAATAAGCCGGAGGATTATTGCCACGAGCAGTTGATGAAGCTTGCGCAGTATGGGGTATGCTTTGTCAATACAATCGATGGCGAAGATGTGTTTTGGGCGGAAACATGGATTCCCGGAACAATGGAAATGATTGTAAACAGTAAAGAAAACGTGGAGAAATATCCGATTATCGGATATGCGATGGAAGCTTACGGACGTGTAAGAGGCCCGATGAGCGCAGGTTCTTTCCCGCCGGGAGTGGGACTCATGCGAGTTATCCCGATAGAAACGGCGATTGACGGCAATACCCGTCGCGCTTCTTATGAGGAAGTATCCAAGTATCTGAACGAAAATGATATTTTTACCGTAACCGACTGTTCCTGCCGTACGGACCGAGAGATTATGGGTGAAGGCTGCGGACATCTGAAGGAAGATATGTGTATCCAGATGGGGCACGCGGCGGAATATTACATCAAGACGGGAAGAGGTCGTCAGATTACGAGGGAAGAAGCCTTTGAGATTATAAAGCGTGCGGAAGAAAACGGACTCATGCACCAGATTCCGAATATTGACGGTTCCGGCAAGACCCATGCAATCTGCAACTGCTGCGGCTGCGGCTGTCTTTCTTTAAGGACTGCGGCAATGTTTAAAAACAACGACATGGTGCGTTCCAATTATGTTGCAAAGGTGGATGCGTCCAAATGTGTGGCATGCGGACAATGTGTGGAAAATTGCCCGGTAAATGCTTTAAAGCTGGGACAGAAGCTGTGTTCCTCCAAACCCATAGTAGACGATATTACTACGAAGGAAACACCCCGTGATATGGAATGGGGAGAAGAACATTGGAATCCGGATTACCGTACGAACAGAGAAAATGTAGTAGATACGGGGACGGCTCCATGCAAAACGAATTGCCCGGCACATATCGGTGTACAGGGATACATCAAACTGGCATCGCAAGGGAAATATAAGGATGCATTGGAACTGATTCGTCATGAGAATCCGCTTCCGGCAGTCTGTGGACGTATCTGCAACAGGCGCTGTGAAGACGCATGTACGAGAGGAGATATCGATGCTCCCATTGCAATCGATGAAATCAAGAAGTTCATTGCACAACAGGAATTAGACAAAGCAAACCGTGTAATACCGAAGAAGCGCCACGATTACAACGATAAGAAAATTGCCATTGTAGGTGCCGGACCTGCCGGACTTTCCTGCGCATATTATCTTGCTCTGGATGGTTATTCCATTACGGTATTTGAGAAAGAGAAAAAGCTCGGTGGCATGTTAACGATGGGAATTCCCAGCTTCCGTTTGGAAAAGGACGTAGTGGAGGCAGAAATCGATATTATTAAAGACATGGGCGTTGAATTTCGAACGGGCATAGAGGTAGGAAAAGACATTACCTTGGATGACTTGAGAAAACAGGGCTATGACGCCTTCTATCTGGCAATCGGAGCCCAAGGAGGAAGAAAAATCGGTATAGAAGGGGAAGATGCTGCGGGCGTTATGTCCGGTATAGAATTCCTTCGCATGATAAATCAGGATGATTCATCGAGAATCAGTGGAAAAGCTGTCGTCGTAGGCGGTGGGAATGTAGCGGTAGACGTGTCGAGAACTGCTGTCCGAGCAGGTGCGGATTCCGTAGTGCATTGCTGTCTGGAGAGCAGAGAGCAGATGCCTGCGTCCAAAGATGAGATAATGGAAGCGGAAGAAGAACATATCGAGATACAGAATGGATGGGGACCGAAACGTATTCTTACGGAAGCCGGAAAGGTAACAGGAATTGAGTTTAAGAGATGTGTCAGTGTATTTGATAAGGAGGGAAGATTTAATCCTCAGTATGATGAAAATGATACAATGACTTTGGAAGCGGATTACATACTTCTTTCTGTCGGACAGTCCATTCTTCACGGAGATTTATTAAAGGGATCTTCAGTTGCGGTACGTCCGAACGGTACTTTGGAAGCGGATTCTTTTACCTATCAGACAGCGCAAGAAGATATCTTCACAGGCGGCGATGTATATACAGGCCCTCGCTTTGCTATCGATGCCATTGCGGCAGGCAAGCAGGCAGCTATTTCCATTCACCGTTTTGTACACCCGGGACAGAGTCTTGTATACGGACGTGACCGCCGTATCTTCAAGGAACTGGATAAAGAAGCGGCAATTATCGAATCCTATGACAATACACCCCGCCAGTGTCCGGAAAATATAAAGTCCGAGAAAAAAGCGGTGGAAAGCTTCCGGGATCTAAGGGGCGTCTTTACGGAAGAACAGATGCGCAAAGAAACGGAGCGGTGTCTGGGTTGCGGAGTTACGGTAGTGGATTCTTACATGTGCGTAGGATGCGGGCAATGTACGACAAAGTGTAAGTTCGATGCGATAAAATTAGAGCGTGTATATGACGGAGAAGGCGTTGCTTTTACGGATATGAAGCCGGTTGTCGTGAAAACTGTCTTGAAGAGAAAAGGTAAAATTGCGGTACGAAAAGTACAGAAAGCTTTTTCAAAAAGCAAATAAAAGGAGTTGAGCCGAATTGCATGAGTTAGGTGTCGTGATGGAAGTAGTACGGGTAGTGGAGGAATTTGTTCGTGAAAATGATGTGGAAGAAGTAGACACAGTTGTATTGCAGGTTGGAGAACTTTCTTCTATGATTCCCAAATACATATATGACGTATATCCGGCCGCTGTGGATGGAACGATGTTGGAAAAGACAAAACTAGACATAGAGATTATTCCTGGAAACGGCCGATGCGGAAACTGCGAAACTATCTTTTCCGTATTGCAAAATCACGCCACCTGCCCTAATTGCCAATCAACGCAGTTTGAACTGTTGAGCGGAAGGGAATTCTATATTAAAGAGATTGTCTGTTATTAAGCCGCCAATCCCAACTTGCTTTTTGCATTTTGTTCATACTTTTTAATTTTTTAAATATTTTTTGGTTATTTTTAAAAAAAACTGTGCATTTTAGGTAATATATGATATAATGACCTGGCTGTTACCGGACGATATGCACACAAAACCAAAGTGTTTTTTGGGCAATATTATATACCATGGACGTTTTACGCTCATGGTATATTGCGTCTGGGAAAAGTGATGATGAAAAATTGGCAAAAATGATGAGAAAGGAAAGAATATGGCAAAGTGGGTGTACTTATTTGAGGAAGGCAACGCGGACATGAAAAACCTTTTGGGAGGAAAAGGAGCGAATCTGGCAGAGATGACAAGACTCGGACTTCCCATTCCGCAAGGATTTACAGTGACTACAGAGGCGTGTACGGATTATTATAAGCAAGGAAAGCAGATCGCCTCAGAAATTGAAACTCAGATTTTTACAGCATTGGATGAACTGGAAAAGAAGCAGGGGAAGAAGTTCGGGGATACGGAGAATCCGCTTCTAGTGTCTGTACGTTCGGGAGCGCGAGCTTCCATGCCGGGCATGATGGATACTATTTTGAATTTGGGACTTAATGACGAGGTAGTGGAAGGCTTTGCAAAAAAGACGGGCAATCCAAGATTTGCATACGACTCCTACAGGAGATTCATTCAGATGTTCTCAGATGTAGTTATGGAAATTCCCAAACCCAGATTTGAAAAAATATTAGAAGAGATGAAGGAAACCAGAGGCGTTCAAACGGATGCGGAACTGACAGCGGAGGATCTGCAGGAAGTCACAGCTCGCTTCAAACAGGTTTATAGAGAAGAAAAGGAAGAGGATTTTCCGCAGGATCCGAAAAAGCAGTTGATGGAAGCTGTAAAAGCGGTATTCCGTTCATGGGATAACGAACGTGCGATTGTTTACCGTCGGATGAACGATATTCCGGGAGACTGGGGAACTGCGGTTAACGTACAGGCCATGGTATTCGGAAACATGGGAAATACTTCGGGAACCGGCGTTGCATTTACAAGGAATCCTTCGACCGGTGCGAAGGGAATTTTCGGAGAATACTTGATAAATGCGCAGGGAGAGGATGTGGTAGCGGGAATCCGTACACCGCAGCCTATTACGAAGCTTCAAGAGGATTTACCGGAGTGTTATAAGGAGTTTTTGGAAATTGCCAACCGATTAGAGAACCATTACCGCGATATGCAGGATATGGAATTCACTATAGAGAACGGCAAACTATTCTTTTTGCAGACGAGAAGCGGTAAGCGCACGGCGGGAGCTGCTCTGCAGATAGCCTGTGATCTGGTGGACGAGGGCATGATCAGTCCCCGTGAAGCAGTTCAGAGAATAGAAGCGAAATCCTTGGATCAGTTACTTCATCCGAACTTTGACGAGGAAGCCTTGAAAGCGGGTCAAGTAATCGGACAGGCTCTTCCGGCATCTCCGGGAGCGGCAGCAGGAAAAGTATATTTTAATGCGGAGGATGCGGTGCTGGCCCATGAAAGAGGCGAAAGAGTCATCTTGGTGCGGCAGGAGACTTCTCCCGAGGATATCGAAGGAATGCACGCAGCAGAGGGTATTCTGACAGTGAGAGGCGGTATGACTTCTCATGCGGCAGTTGTGGCAAGGGGAATGGGAACTTGCTGCGTATCAGGCTGCGGAGAGATTACTATCGACGAAGCAGGAAAGACTTTTGAGCTGGGCGGATGCAAATTCACAGAAGGGGATTACATTTCGCTGGATGGCTCTACCGGCAAGATCTATAAAGGATATATCAAAACCGTGGAAGCAGGCATAACCGGCAACTTCAGCCGTATCATGGCTTGGGCGGATGAGTTCCGTACCCTGAAAGTACGGGCCAACGCGGATACTCCGGTGGATGCTGCCAATGCAATAAAATTAGGAGCAGAGGGAATCGGACTTTGCCGGACAGAGCATATGTTCTTCGAACCCGATCGCCTTCCTAAGATACGTAAGATGATATTGTCGGAGACAGTGGAGGCCAGAGAAGCAGCCTTGGCGGAATTGATTCCTTTCCAGAAAGGAGACTTCAAGGGATTGTATGAGGTGATGGAGGGCAGACCGGTAACCATCCGTTTCTTAGATCCGCCGCTTCATGAATTCGTGCCCACGGAAGAGAAGGATATCGAGCAGATGGCGCTTGAGATGGGCCTTTCCGTTGAGAAAGTGAAGGCAACTTGCGATGCACTTCATGAGTTCAATCCGATGATGGGACATAGGGGATGCCGCCTGTCCGTAACTTATCCTGAAATTGCAAGAATGCAGACAAGGGCTGTAATGGAAGCTGCCATTGAAGTGGAAAAAGATAAAGGCTTTTCTATCGTACCGGAGATTATGATTCCTCTGGTTGGAGATAAGAAGGAATTGAAATATGTAAAAGATGTGGTTGTTGAGACGGCTGAAGCCGTGAAAAGAGAGAAGAATTCGGATATCAGTTATCAGATAGGAACGATGATAGAGATACCACGAGCGGCTCTTCTGGCGGATGAAATTGCGGAGGAAGCGGCGTTCTTCTCCTTCGGAACCAACGACTTGACACAGATGACCTTCGGCTTTTCCAGAGATGATGCAGGCAAGTTCTTAGCAGCATACTACAAGAGTAAAATCTATGAATCGGATCCTTTTGCAAAGCTGGATCACAATGGCGTAGGGCAATTGATAGAGATGGCAGCGCAGAAGGGAAGAAAGACACGCCCTGAGTTAAAACTGGGAATTTGCGGCGAGCATGGCGGTGATCCGTCATCCGTGGAATTCTGCCACAACGCCGGACTCAATTACGTGTCCTGCTCACCGTTCAGAGTGCCGATTGCAAGGCTGGCAGCAGCTCAGGCAGCTATCGCCGAGTCACGTCAGTAAAGAAAGCAAGCTGTTTTTTGGGAACTTTTGAAATCTCCAAAGATTTCATGAGACAAAGTATGAGGATTTATCATCCGGAAAATACTTTCCATTACCCAGAAA
>JAAYNW010000049.1 GCA_012520655.1 Clostridiales bacterium
CGCTATTTTATAGGCAGAAAAGAGGAGCTGAAGGCTGTTGACAAAGCATTACAGGAACATAATCCGGTATTTATTACCGGAACTGCGGGTATGGGTAAAAGTGAATTGGCAAAGACCTATGCCAAGAAGAACGAAAAGAAATACACCAATATCCTTCATCTGTTTTATGATGGTGATTTGAAGAAATGTATTGCTCATATGGAATTTAGCGATGATACCGCTGATATGAATGAAGAAATGCTTTTTGACAAGCATATGAGAATATTAAAAAAGCTCCACCCTGACAGTCTGATTATCATTGATAACTTCAATGTCCTGCCGAAAGAGGATGCTTTCTTCAAGGAATTTATAAAATTGAATTGCAAAATACTGGTTACCAGTCGTTGCAATATTTCACAATATGAGACGATAAAGATTTCTGAAATGGACGCAGATACTGAGCTTGTAGAATTGTTTTATAAGCATTGTCCTTCTGCAAAGAGTTCTGAAGATGTGGTAAAGGAGATTATTCAGACTGTAGGTTGCCACACTCTTACAGTTTGCTTGTCTGCATTATCTCTAACAGCCAGTGGCATGGAGCCGGAAGAACTGCTGGCAGAATTGAAAACCTGTGGCTTGAATATTACCTCCGGAGAAGATGTGGAGCTGTATAAGGATGATGATTTTACAGACGGACTGATGATAGAACATTTACGAAAGCTCCTACAGCTTGACAAATTATCCAATCAGCAATTGGACATTCTTCGCAATCTGTCCCTGCTGCCGGTTGCCGGTGTAATAAAGAATAGCTTTAAGAACTGGATGAAGCTTGATAACCTCACAGATGTGAACCACCTTATTAAGTACGGATTTATCAACGAAGATACGGATAACAAGAAAATCAGCCTGCATCCGCTGTTGCAGGAAGTAATTGCTATTGAGACCATGCCAACGGTTACTGCATGTCGTACCATGTTGGACAGCCTTCACCTTATCTGCCTGGCACACGGCTTGGAACTTCGCAGACCGGAAAATATAATTGCTTCTCTTATCAGCGTGTCAGAGCGTATTGTTGTGGATGATGGAGCATATTTTCTGCTGTTCTTACAGGATATGTTCCCTTATCTGGACAAATACCTTGTATCGGATTACCTGCCAAAGCTTACTGAAAGAATCAGCTATGTTATGGACGAATATAAGCTAGAGTCTCCTTGCGACAAGGCATTGCTACTGGATTATAAGGCTGAGTGTTTTCTGTTGAAGAAGGATTATGGAAACGCAGTTAAGAAACGTGAAAAGGCAATCAACATCATGGAAAAGCTTCATACTAAGGATGCAGATATACGAACTGCTAATCTGCTGTCCAATCTGTATAACAACCTTTCCAACACTTATCTACTGATGAAACATGGGAATGAGGCAGCCAAGGCACTGCGCACAGCCTTTGATATCCGTATGGAATATGCACACTTGGGACTAACCGAATCCCATGATTCCCTGCAACAGATAATGAACCTTATCAATATGCTGTTGCTGGCAAAGGATGTAGACAATGCCAAGATTGTACTGGAGCAGTATGAAACCTTGGTGTTGGAGCACCTGTCGGATACCTCTCTGGACTATGGTATCTGTAAGCTGAGCCGGGGCGTTATTGATATGATGGAAGGAAAGCCGGAACCGGCGGAAATAAATCTGCTTGGGGCTGAGAGCATTATTGGAACTGCTATGGGTACAGATAATGACTATATGAAGACTACCTATCGGTATCTGAATAATCTGTATGCACGGTGGAAGAAGCCGGAGAAGGCGATTGAGTATAGGGATAAGTTTCTTGGGGTAAATCGCGGGATTACCAGAACTTAACAATCCCAACAGTTGCCCCCAAGAAAATTCTTGCATTTTCACCCTGTATGATTTATAATTCAGGTGGTGCGCTACGGAAACTTGCGATGCCCGTGGCCGGTGGAGATTCATGTGTGAACTCCACTTTTATATAGGATTTTAGAAAAAGTTGAGGATTGCCCTAGATTGTGGGGCAATCCTCATTTTATACACTTTACATATGCTTCTTTATATTCTAAGCAATATTTTAAGCAATTACAAATAAGTCAAAACTATAATTACTGCTACCAACAAAGCAAGCGGTACATAAAAACCCAATTCCGTTTTCGAAAATAAACAAGCCGAATAAACAGTTTTTTCACTCTTTATTTCTGGTAAATTCGTATTCATATCAAAATCTATATCTTCCTCTTTCATAATTCTAACTTTATTGTATAAAGCTCTATATAATCTTTCTTGTAACAAGTAATATGCATCCAAAAACCAAAACACAACAATAGGCACATATGCAATGAGAAAATACATTTTATCAGTATCCTTACTTGCCAAAGCGAATATTCCCGCCACCAATGTAACAGCCCATCCTTTTAACGAAAAAGAATTTCCACCCATTCTATTAATAATGCCTTGTATCATTTCCATATGAGTTATTTTATTATTGTCCATTTTTTCATCCTTTCTCTTTTATCCAATTTTCAAACAATATTTTTCGCTCTCCATCTATTATCCAACAATTTTTGTCCATGCATAAACGTGGATACGCAGAATAAAATTGCGGTATGGGGTTATTTATATCCTTCTCCTCATAAACACATATATTCTTCCCTAGTGCATCTGCATATCCCAATTCCCAAGGACACCATTGCGATGATAGCGTTCTTTCCGAAAGATATATTACAAACACTTTACTTTGTCTTATTCTCTCTTTTATCACTTGTGCCGTTGATGCATTGCACCACTGTCGTTTCAAATCATATTTATCATTCACCCAATCGATGTAAGCAACCAAGCCTATTGTATTGAGTTCCTTATATATTTCTACAATTCTTCCTTCATCTTGAGAATTATGCGAAAGAAACAAATCATATTCTTTTAATTTTTCAAGTTCATCTACATACAATCGTTGCATTAGTATCTCCGGACTACTATTATTCTTTACTTTTTCATTATCTATATAAGTCTTTTTTCCTTTCTTTTTTCTTCGTAACACAAATGGTAGGCCCATTCCTTGGATATATTTCATAGCCTCTTCTTTCAAAGAAAAGTTTCTAGTACATGCATTTACTTTATAAAAAAAACTAATGATATTATCCGATTTATACTTTGACATTTCTCTCATAATTTCCAAACGTCTATGCAAATCATGTGTTTTAAAATATTCATCTATA
>JAAYNW010000050.1 GCA_012520655.1 Clostridiales bacterium
ACACGCAGAAGGTTCAAGCGTTCCGCAAGGAGATTCTGGAAGAAATCCTTAACCGTTTTAATACCGATTTGCGTATCGTGCAAATTAAGTGCCGACTGATAGTTTTTGGGAATAACCAGCTTGCCCATATGTAATTATCCTCACTTTATTTCAATTATCTATTTTTAATATGAATAAATATTCACAACTAATATTTAACCGCTTTTTAGACAATAATGCAAGCACATCTTGAAGATTATTTCTAAGAGTTTTTCTCCCTGACTAATTCAATGGCTTCTTTGCCTGTTAGATGCTCGATATCTAATTCTATCATACACACCTGTTGGAACAATCTGTCGATTTCCTGCAGGCGCCCTTGTTCGTGGTCGGGGGAATATCTTGCAGCTAATTTTTCAAGTGCATTTCTTTTTTCGTTTTCCTCCTCCAATATACGCGCATTTCCAAATGCGATTACACTGCGGAAACAGGTGGTATATTTCTGCGGAAGTACGTCATCCTTGTCAATAACGCAAAAGGATACTTTGTTATTTCTTGCAATAGCGTCTATTTTATGCCCCTCTTTAGCGCAATGAAAAAAGATTTTGGAGTCGGAATATACATAGCTGAGCGGAACCGCATAAGGATAATCATTATCTCCGGACAAAGCCAGCACTCCGGAAGTTCCCCCTTCAAGGATAGTGATGCATTCCTCGATGGATAAAATTTGTTTTTTGCGTCTCATTTCTCTGAACATACAGTACATCCTTCTAAGCCACCCGTTTCCGGGAACCTTTTTCATATTTTTGTTTTATTTTGTATTTACTATGAGCATGCCGACAATACAAAAGGCAATTCCGGCCAATTTTCTCATAGAAAGATCTTCTTTGTAAATGAGCCATCCTATAAACAGCATGATGACGGCAATACCGAGCAAGACATTCCAAATATTCACATGTCTTATTTCTGTAATTATATTTCCCTCTTCGTCATTAAGAAAAAATTATGCCGGCTAAAAGAGCTGTTCCGTATGTAGCGATCAGGCCCCAAAAGGGATTTATGTTGGATGGTATGCTTTTGCTTACAATATGATAAAAACGTTAGAAAGAATAACTAATAGCAGAGGCACTATATATAGTAAATACGAATTGTCCATCTTTAACCTCCAGTGACCGATTATAAAAAAACATCCAAAAACAAACCTTGTGGTGTGTTTGCCACACCATACCTACGGATTATCTTTGAATGCCTTATATACTTTATCCGGCGACAAAGCATCAGCTTTTTATGGCAAGATTATACTAGAATTATTAATGAATGTCAAATAACAATAGACATAAACAAATCAAGACAAATCAAAACAAATGTTCGATAAAACTATTGAAAATTAATTATAAACGTGATATTATTAATCAAACAAATGTTCGGAGTTAGTGGGGCGCGTTATGATGCATTATAAGGTTATGGAAGATATGTCCATTATGGAGAAATTGGGAATATTAACGGATGCAGCCAAATATGACGTGGCATGCACGTCCAGCGGCGTGGATCGAAGAGGAGACGGCAAGGGAATCGGCAATACTGCGGCCGGAGGCATCTGCCATAGCTTCAGCGCGGACGGAAGATGCATTTCCTTATTAAAGATACTTTTTACTAATGAATGCATTTATGATTGCAAATATTGCATTAACAGAAGATCCAATGATGTCGTACGTACATCCTTTACCCCGGACGAAGTATGTGAGCTCACTATGAGTTTTTATAAGAGAAATTATATTGAGGGATTATTTTTAAGTTCTGGGATTCTTTATAACCCTGATTTTACCATGGAGTTAATTTATCAGACTTTGTACAAGCTGCGCAGGGAACATCGGTTTCAGGGGTATATTCATGTAAAAGCAATTCCGGGAGCGGACCCGCTCTTAATCCAGAAAGCGGGATTTTTAGCGGATAGGATGAGTGTGAATCTGGAGTTGCCTACGGCAGAAGGGCTTAGTCGTCTGGCACCTAACAAACATCGAAAAAATATTCTTGCTCCGATGCGGCAGATTCAAAACGGTATCAAATCTAACAAGAATGAAATTGTTTTATACAAGAATGCACCTCGCTTCGTCTCAGCGGGGCAATCCACGCAGCTAATCGTAGGTGCGACGCCGGAAAACGATTACCAGTTGATGACAGTGGCTGAGAATCTTTATGAGAAATTCGAATTAAAAAGAGTATTTTATTCCGCCTTTGTAAATGTAAACGAAGATAAAGAGCTTCCGGCACTTCCGGGCGGCCCGCCGCTTCTTAGGGAGCACAGATTGTATCAGGCCGACTGGCTGCTTCGTTTTTACGGATTTAAGGCCGGAGAATTGCTTAGTGAAGAGAAACCGAACTTCAACATTCTGCTCGATCCTAAGGCGGATTGGGCACTGCGCCATTTGGAGCTCTTTCCGGTAGAAGTAAACAGGGCGGACTATCAGGTGCTGCTGAGGATACCGGGAATCGGAGTGAAAAGCGCACAGAGGATTGTAACGGCCCGAAGGAACGGCTTTCTCGGTTTCGATGATTTGAAAAAGCTGGGAGTAGTATTAAAGAGGGCACTTTATTTCATTACATGTAATGGGAAGATGATGTACAACACGAAGATAGAGGAGGACTATATAACAAGAAATCTTTTATCGGTAAAGGAGAAACTTCCTTTTGATAAAGATGGAATTACTTACAAGCAGCTCTCCTTATTTGACGATATGAGTTTTTCCATGCAGCCCGATGTGACCGATACCCATAAAGCAGTTTTGGGGCAATTATAACTGATTCAGTCAATATTACAGGCAGAAAGCTGATGTAGAGGAACAAAATATATGGAAGAAAAATATTTAGTATGTGAGGATTCGCTGGAGGGTATCTTTACCGGTATATACGAGGCGTATTCCTTGAAGGAAGATCATAATCATCTGCATATACAGATTGGAGAAGAGGAGAATCTTCGTTTGTTTGCTTCATATACCGGTATCATTCCCGATTCGGGAAAGGCAGTAAAGGTATCGCGTACCATTAACAAGGAGTTGGGAGAAGAGACATATATGTGTATATGCCGGGCGCTCGCTTCAGAAGACAGAGACAAGGGAGAAGCAGTATATAAGACCGTGGTATGCGGTCTCCATATGAAAAACGGCAGGCAGGTAATGGGCAACTTGGCCAATCCATATGTGCACAAGGTATTTGAACTTAGCCGGAGTACGAATAATGAGGTGCTTCATTTGAAGGGTTTTCTTCGTTTTCAGGAACTGGAAAGCGGTATATTGTTTGCCAAGATAGGACCAAAGAATAATATAGTTACTTTTTTAGCACCGCATTTCGCTGACCGACTGCCGCTTTTAAATTTCATCATATACGATGAAATCAGGGGGTTATTTGTGGTTCACCCCGCATCGAAACAGTGGTATCTCGTTACCAATACAGATTTAGATCCAAATATAATACAAAATTATTCGGAAGAGGAGACAAAATATCAGGAACTGTTCAAGTATTTTTGCCATAAAATAGCCATAAAAGAAAGAAAAAACCTGAAATTACAAAGAAATATGCTCCCTTTAAGATTCCAAGAATATATGGTAGAATTTTGGTAAAAATAACAAATATGTAGTTTAATAAAGTAAAGAGATGAAATGCAAATTGTGCAAATTTATGATTTTTGTCGGATATTGCAGATTAGCTATGAGCAATATGAAAAATTATTTCAACGTCTGATACGAAAAGCGATTTCAGTTTATAAAAAATTTACTTTACTTTTGTGATATATAGGTTATAATACATGGGTAGTTGCGAGAAAGATATTTTCATGAAAGGATTTTTCAAAGAAGGGTGATGTTTATGATACGGCGTAAAATAAGGTTGAGACCCGACGAAGTGAAGGAATTTGTTGCAGCGGCATCAAAATGTGACTTCGATATTGATATTGCCTATAATAGATATGTAGTTGACGCGAAATCTATCGTCGGTGTGTTAGGATTGGACTTTAATCAGGTATTAACAGTTTCTTATTCCGGATATGATGATGACTTCGATCAATTTATGAAACGCTTTGCCGTTGCATGTTAGCTGCAGTTGTTGGGACTGTCAATGAAAACATGTAATACGGATAAAGACAATCGAATAAAACAATGTTGTTTGACTCCCTATAAGAGATAGAGTAGACTATCTTCATAGGGAGTTTTTCTATCATAAAAACTCAGGTAAATCTCTTTGATGGGGAGTTAGGGCTATGGAGCAGAAAGAAAAATCGGAAATACATATATCTGTCCGCAATTTGGTAGAATTTGTACTGCGCTCGGGAGATATCGATAACAGAGGGGCTAAAGCGCCGGATCAGGCAATGCAGGAGGGCGGAAGGATACACCGAATGATACAGAGAAAAATGGGTTCCGATTATCATGCCGAGGTTGTTCTAAAGCATTCAAATGAAACGGACAAGTATACGGTTGTAATAGAGGGAAGGGCTGATGGAATCATTGACGGCACGGAGATGACTCCGGTAACTGTGGATGAGATCAAAGGAACCTATCAGGATTTAAAGAGGATAAAAGAGGCATATCCTGTCCATCTGGCACAGGTTAAGTGCTATGCTTATATTTATGCAGCTCAAAACAAGCTGGAGAATATATGTATTCGAATGACCTACTGCAATATGGACACGGAAGAAATAAAATACTTTCATTCGGAACATTCCTTGGGAGAATTGGAAAAGTGGTTCGAGGAAGTATTGGAACAGTATAAAAAATGGACAGATTTTGAATTTGAGTGGAAACAAAGAAGAATGAAATCCATTAAAAACCTTTCTTTTCCTTTTGCATACAGGGAAGGACAGAAAGAGCTGGTGACTTATGTGTACCGGAGTATTTATCATGGCAAGAAGCTCTTTATAGAAGCGCCTACAGGCGTGGGCAAGACGATATCTACGGTTTTTCCTGCAATAAAAGCTATGGGAGAAGGAATGGGAGAGAAGATATTCTATCTGACTGCCAAAACGATTACCAGAACGGTTGCCGACGATACTTTTCAGATTTTGCGTAATAAAGGTCTGCAAATGAAATCGGTGATTTTGACGGCAAAAGAGAAAATGTGTTTTATGGAGGAAACAGAGTGTAATCCGGAATATTGTCCTTTTGCAAAAGGACATTATGATCGTATTAATGAAGCAATTTATGACCTGTTGACTCATGTGGACAACTTCCGGAGAGAAGTGATTGAGGAGTATGCCAAAAAATATCGAGTGTGTCCTTTTGAAATGTGTCTTGATATGAGTTTATTTTCCGATGCAATTATTTGTGACTATAATTATGTATTTGAACCACATGTGTATCTGAAGAGATTTTTTGCGGACGGAGTGAAGGGAGAATATATTTTTCTTATAGATGAAGCGCACAATCTGCTGGAACGCGGCAGAGAGATGTATAGTGCCGTGTTATGCAAAGAAGACTTTCTCAAATTAAAGAAAGCAGTAAAAGAGATAGATCACAAAATAGAGAGTCGTCTGGAGAAATGTAACAGGGAAATGCTGACTTTAAAGAGGGAGTGTGCTGATTATAAGATAGAAGAATATATTGATCCGTTCGTTATGGCTCTGCAGAGATTGAGCTCTGCCATGGAGTCGTATTTGGAGGAGCATGACGGACATGTCCATAGCAGCGAACATAATAATGAAATTAGAAAAGAGATTCTGGATTTTTATTTCGAGGTCTCCCATTTTCTTGATATTTATGAGAGAGTGGACGATAATTATGTTGTTTACTCGCAGATGCAGGAGGATGGCAGCTTTATCTTAAAACTTTTTTGCGTAAATCCCGCACTTAATCTAAAAGAATGTATGGCAAAGGGAAGAAGCACTATTTTATTTTCGGCAACGTTACTTCCTATACAATACTATAAAAGTCTGCTCGGCGGAGGGGCGGAAGATTATGAAGTATATGCCAGGTCCGTTTTTGATCCGGAGAGAAAAGCACTTTTTATAGGGAGCGATGTGACGAGCAGATATGCGAGAAGAACTGATATGGAATATTACAATATTGCGTCCTATATTTATGAAATTGTTAAAAACCGCCATGGGAATTATATGTTTTTTTTTCCATCACACGTTTTTCTGCAGAAGGTACACGAAATATTTGAAGAATATTTTATGGACAGAAACTGTATGGAATGTATATTGCAGGAAGATCGTATGGATGAGAAGGAGAGGGAGGAATTTCTAAATCGTTTTGTTTGGAATAATGAATGTGACCTGTCGCAGATGATTCGGATGGATATCGAGATGGAAGAAGAGAGAAGCTTGCTCGGTTTCTGTGTGTTAGGAGGAATCTTCAGCGAAGGGATCGATCTTAAGCATGACAGCTTGATAGGGGTGATTATAGTAGGAACGGGCTTGCCGTTAGTTTGCAATGAGAGGGAGATACTGAAGAATTATTTTGATGACAAGGGTGGAAAAGGATTCGATTATGCTTACCGTTATCCGGGTATGAATAAGGTACTGCAGGCGGCCGGAAGGGTAATAAGAACCGCGGAAGACGTAGGACTGGTGGCGCTTTTGGACGACCGCTTTTTGAATCCGGCCTATCAGAAAATGTTTCCTCGGGAATGGGAACATTTTGAAGTGGTTTCAATAGACGGAGTGGCCAAACGGGTAGAACGCTTCTGGGACAGCTGGCTATAAAGAAATTTATTTCCTCTAACCTCATCAATCAATGGATATTCCGTTACGCAGCATTAGAATTTCTTCTTTATAAGGAGGTACGAGCTTCGACGGATCTTCCTCCGCCGGCCGGTATGGTGTCTCCAGTATCTTGGGAACACCGGTGAAAGCAGGATGATGAACGATGGCGCTCAACGCCTCCAAACCGATATATCCCTGGCCTATATTGGCATGCCGGTCTTTGCCGGTACCGCGTGGATTCTTGCTGTCATTGATATGTATGACGGCAACTTTTTCTTTTCCGATTAATTGATCCAGGCGTTCCATGCAACCGTCAAAGTTGTGGATAATATCATAACCTGCATCGTGCATATGACAAGTGTCTAAACAGATTCTCAGTTTTTCATTGTGGATAACTTTATCGAAGATGGCGGCAAGTTCTTCAAACCTCTTTCCGATTTCCGATCCTTTTCCGGACATAGTCTCTAAAGCAATAGTGCATTTAGTATCTTTCTCCAATATTTCATTTAGCCCTTCCGATATTTTACGAATGCCGGTCTCTGTGCCCGCACCTACGTGGGCACCGGGATGCAGAACGAGAACCTTGCTTTCCAACGCAACTGTGCGCTGTATGTCCATGGCAAGGAATTCCGTTGCGAGTTTAAATGTTTCTGCATTTATGCTGTTTCCTAGATTAATAATATATGGAGCATGGATTATGGTATCCGTGATTCCATGATCCTTCATATATGCCAGGCCGGCGTCAATATTTAATTCATCTATTGCTTTTCGTCTTGTATTCTGAGGGGCACCTGTAAAAATCATAAAGGCATTGGCCCCATAGGACGCAGCCTCCTTTGCAGAACCAAGAAACATATCTTTGCCCTTCATTCCAACGTGTGAACCTATTTTTAACATGTATTCTCCTTTTCCTGGTCGATTTTTTATGAAATAGTATAGCATCGAATGAAGGAAAAATAAAGTTAACATAACTCTGTAGAAGGACAAGATTTATGTTGATGTCAAAAAAAGAAAAAATGAAGTATTTTTTTGACAAATGACGTCAGATTTTAGGAGAAATGGAAGATGAGTCACGGTTTATGACAAAAGTGTCATATGTGGATAACTCTGTGGAAATTGGGGATTTCTTTTCAAAATGTACCAAAAAGCATGAGAAATCGAACAAGTTTCCCGTGGGCATAATTTTGCAAGTCAAACTTGAAAAACCGAAAAAAGTACTAAATTAGTCAAAAAAGTTATGTGAAGCAAGAGTGAATATTGACCGTATGAGATTGATTATGCAGATCAATAAAAGCAATCTGAAAAAGTATAAGATTATGTAAATCAATTGGAGGGATTATTTGTGTTAAAAACAGGAGATATATGCTAAACTTACAATATGCAAAATAATAATTCAAAAAGTGATTGACAGTAAATTCGACAATGATAGGAGGATGTATTATGTGGGCATATGAAAGCGTATTTTATCAGATTTATCCACTTGGCTTTAGCGGTGCACCATTTGAAAACGATGGTATAACACAGCCGAGGATATTGAAGGTAATAGATTGGATACCGCATATGAAAAGGCTTCGAACGGATGCGATATATTTCTCTCCGGTATTTGAATCGGATACTCACGGATACAATACAAGAGACTATACAAAGATCGACTGCAGGCTCGGAACAAATGAGGATTTTAAAATAGTATGCAAGAAGCTCCATGAGAGTAAGATTCGTGTGGTTTTAGACGGGGTATTTAATCATGTAGGAAGAGGATTTTATCAGTTTCAGGATGTAATAAAACATAGAGAAAAGTCCCCGTACCTTCATTGGTTTCATATTAATCTGGAAGAGAATTCCTATTATAATGACGGACTTTGGTATGAGGGCTGGGAAGGCAATTACGATTTGGTAAGACTGAACCTTAAAAATGAAGAAGTAATTGAACATATTCTGGGCAGTGTGGATTACTGGATCGAGGAATTCGATATCGATGGGTTGAGGCTGGATGTAGCCTATTGTTTGGATTATGATTTTGTCCGCAGGCTCAGGAGTTTTACAGACAATAAGAAGAAGGACTTTTTCCTTGTGGGTGAGATGCTGCATGGCGATTATAACCGAATGGTAAATGAAAATATGCTGCACTCGGCGACCAACTATGAGTGTTATAAAGGGCTGTATTCCAGCTTCAATAGCATGAATATGTTTGAAATCAATCATTCTCTGCTTCGCCAGTTCGGGCCGGAGAACTGGACCCTTTATAAAGGCAAGCATTTACTTTCTTTTGTGGATAACCACGACGTGACAAGAATTGCAAGTATTCTTGCAAATGAGAAACATCTTCCTCTCATTTATGCATTATGCTTCGGGATACCGGGCATTCCTTGCGTATATTACGGAAGCGAATGGGGGGCAAAGGCGCTAAAAAGCGAAGGCGATCCGGCGCTACGCGCCTGCTACAGCGAACCTGTTTTTAATGAGTTGTCGGAATATATTGCGAAGCTTTCCGTGGCAAAGAAGAATTCGGAGGCATTGAATTACGGGGACTTCCGATCCGTTTTACTGACGAACAAGCAGTGTATCTTTGAAAGAAAGTCGCAAAATGAAAGAGTGCTCGTTGCAGTCAATGGAGATGGAGAAAGCTATTACGCCCGCTTTGATGCCGGATGCAGGATGGCTATAGATTTGATTAGCGGAAGAAATTATGAATTTGCCGGCGGAAGTGAACTTCCTCCCTATAGCGCGTTTTTTTGGAAGGCGGAGTAAGGCTTTGGGGTATCTGCGGAAATATGCAGGTACCTTTTTTATTGCTTATTTTAGAAATAAATATTGACATCTTAAGCATGGCTGTATATATTGTATATACACAGGATGAACAGATTGGAAAATAAAATGAAGAGACCCGATAGGATAAAAACATAGGATAAAAACGGGAAAAGAGGTGAGGGAATTGGATATATTAATCAGCAATTCAAGCGGGCAGCCAATTTATGACCAGATATGCACACAGATTAAGAGTAATATTATAGACGGTAATCTAAAGGAAGGAGATGCGCTTCCTTCTATTCGTTCCCTTGCGAAGGACCTGCGGATTAGCGTAATTACAACAAAGCGAGCCTATGATGAGCTGGAAAAAGAAGGATTTATTTATACGATAGCATCTAAGGGCTGTTTTGTGGCAAAAAAAAATCTGGAGTTTCTCAGGGAAGAGAACATAAAAAAGATAGAAGAATACATGCAGAAAATTTCGGAGCTGGCTAAGTCCTCCAAACTGTCGGGAGATGATCTGGCAGAAATGTTCCGATTGCTCAATTCGGAGTCGAAGTAGAGCGGAGCAGTAACAGGAAAGGAAGAGGAGAATAGTATGAACGCATTGGAGATAACGAATCTGACAAAAGAGTATAAGGACTTCAAACTTGATAATGTGAGCTTGACGTTGCCATCCGGCTGTATCATGGGTCTTATCGGTGAAAACGGTGCCGGGAAGAGTACGATGATCAAATTAATTATGGATGTGGTGAAGCGCGATGCCGGAGAGGTGATTGTTCTTGGTAAAAATAACCGGTCCGATTTTAAAGAAATAAAGGATCATATAGGCATCGTTTTGGATGAAACCGGATTTCCGGAAACGGTAACGGTAAAGCAGCTGAATACAATAATGAAAATAACCTATAAAAACTGGGATGAGCAAGTTTTTTTTCAGTATATCGAAAGATTTGCACTTCCTCAGCAAACGCTTTTCAGGGATTATTCCAAAGGAATGAAAATGAAGCTTGCGATAGCCGCTGCCATGTCCCATCACGCGAAGTTATTAATCCTGGACGAAGCTACGAGCGGTCTGGATCCTATTGTAAGAGATGAAATTCTGGATATTTTTCTCGAGTTCACACGAGAAGACGATCATTCTATTCTAATTTCCTCTCATATTGTGAGCGACCTTGAAAAGTTATGTGACTACATAGCCTTCCTTCATAAAGGAAAGATCATATTCTGTGAAGAGAAGGACCGGCTTATAGATAAATACGGAATTATGCACTGCAGAAAAATGGAACTGCAAGAACTTGGAGAAAATGTTGTAAAAGGAAAGCGGGAAAGCAACTACGGAGCTGATGTGCTTGTAGAACGGAACAAAGTGCCGAAGGGTAAAAACGTTGAGAACGCGTCTATCGAAGATATTATCTTATTTATGGTGAAAGGAACGGATAAATAATGAAAGGATTACTTTTAAAAGATTTTTATATGATTTGGAAACAGGCGAAAATTATGTTATTGCTTGTAATTATTTATATTCTTATCGGTGTATTCAACGATAGTTTGTTTTGGACGATGTTCTCGGTAATATTTATGTCCATGCTTCCGATAACCGCGCTGGCGCTTGACGAGAGAAGCGGGTGGAACAGATATGCGGGTATGCTCCCTTATTCCTCCAAAGACATCGTTATGAGCAAATATCTATTTGGTCTGATAGGAGTTGGGATTGTCATTGTCGTATATGTAATTTTGACTGTATTGACTGGGATTGCTCTGCATAGGGAAATACAGCCTGCGGCGATTTTAGAAATGATTATACCGTTGTTTTCTGTTTCCTGTATCTTCATGGGAACAAATTTACCTATCATGTTTAAAACCGGAGTAGAAAAGGGAAGAATGTGGTATACGCTGTCTTTGATAGTAATTATGGGCAGTTCTTCAGCTGTCATCAGCATTTTAAACGAGGAATCGGTAAAAAAGGAAATTATCGGTTTTCTTCAAATAGGAAGGTTGACCGACGCAATGCTGCAAAATGCGGTACTCTTGGTTGTCTGCGGAGTCCTGCTGTTAGGTTCTATGAACTTGGCAGTTAAGATATATGAAAAGAAAGACTTGTAAAAATACCAATGCGGTCAGTGAGCAGAGGCGGATTCGTCCGATAGCTTTCTGACCGCGGTATAAAACTTCATATCCTCATATTTTCTTGTACCGCTTGTCAAATTTGTCTTCGCCGCATACATGGCGTTCTCCGTCCTCTTCAGTAATGATATAATCTCCTTCACGAATAAAAATAACTCCTCGTCTGTTTTGAATAAAAGGGCATACAATACTGCGATCCGGTCTGGTAACTTGAATCAGGTTTTCAGAGCTGATCCATCCGTTTGTGATAACCTTGGAATACAGTTCAAAACCGTCTTCAATTCCCTTGTTCAGTACGTATTGCTCTGCGTTTACAACCAAAGGTACACGTTCATATTTTTTCATTGTCTTACCTCCATCCTCTTATTTATTCTCCCGTTATATGTATTGCAGGCAAAAGCGCATAAATAGGCTTTTCCTTACTAATATTTTAGCTTAATATAAAAAAAATTACAATGCTTATTGACAACATAATATTATATGTTGTATAGTATGGATTAAGAAATGATAGTATATGAGGTATAATATTATATTCAAAAATAGAAAAAATATTTTTTGAAGGAAAATGGCAAGATATTTGAAAGGAGTATGATCACAAAGCAGGAAGATGAAACCGAGAATTTCTATGAAAAGAATGTATAGGATGGTGCGAAAGGAGTAAGTTAAATGGTATTTAATACGGGAGCGGCATTGCTTGACGCAATTGTACTCGCAGTTGTGTCCAAGGATCCGGAGGGAACTTACGGATATAAGATTACCCAAGAGGTAAGGCAGGTTATTGAGTTATCCGAATCCACGCTATATCCGGTTCTGCGGCGGCTGCAGAAAGATGAATGCTTGGAAGTATATGATATGGAATGTGCAGGAAGGAATCGGCGCTATTACAAGGTAACGGAAAAAGGAAGAGTGCAGCTTGCTCTGTACAAAAGCGAATGGAAGAAATATTCTCAAAAAATAAGCGGAATGTTCGAGGGAGGAATCGTACATGAATAGATTAGAATTTATGCAGAAATTGGAATCGCTTCTCTCCGATATCTCTCAGGGGGAAAAAGAGGAAGCATTGCAATACTATAACGACTACCTGAACGATGCAGGGGTGGAAAATGAGCAGGAGGTACTGGAGTCTCTGGGAACTCCTGAAAGATTGGCTCAAACGATTAAAGAAGGATTGAATGACAACGGAAATGTCGGCGAATTTACGGAAACAGGCTATAAGGATTACTTCGAGCAAAACGAACAAAAGCAGGAAGTAATAAAGAAGAAAGAAAAGAAATCCATGTCGGGCGGTATGATTGCGCTGATAGTTATTTTGTGTATTTTGGCTTCACCCTTGCTCATTTCCATAACAACAGGGATTTTTGGTGCAGGAGTTGGCATTCTTGTTGGAATTTTAGGATTTTTTATAGGAATAGCAGTGGCGGGAATCATACTTTTTATTACAGCGGTCGTATTGCTTGTAAGCGGATTCGGACAATTATTCTATCTGCCTTTAGCGGGGGTCTGCTTGATTGGAGCGGGACTGTTGGCAGGAGGACTTTCCCTGTTCTTTATTTGGCTTACGGTTTGGCTCTGTGCGACGGTGATTCCATGGTTCATCAGAGTATTGGCAGATTTATTCAGTAAATTATTCCGTAGAAGAGGAGGAGAGAGCGCATGAAAAAATTTACGCAGGTTTGCCTAATCACTTCGTTGATTCTAATCCTGGTAGGCGGTACGATATGTGTAATAGGAAAGTTCAGCGGAGGCTGGAGACAGGTAGATGAAATCGGAGAGAACGGTTCCTGGCATAAGATACTGAGTGGAATACCTAATGTTTATTTCGGAGAATATTTTGCTGATTTTGATGACTGCTGGGATATTGAAGAGAACGGAATTGAGGCAGAAAATGGCTATACAAAGATAGAGGCCGACGCAGAGGATATAACAGAATTGAAGATTTCAATCGGAGGAGCGGCACTTTATATTAAAGAATCGGAAGACAGAAGCTTTGGAGTCAAGAAGGAAGGTATAGGTAAGTACCAGTATTATGAATCGAACGGAGTGTTATATCTGGAGGGCAACAAAAAAAATGTTATAAAAAACAATGAAAAGATTTATCTTTATATACCTGCAGGAATGAACTTTGAACGTGTAACGATAGAGGTAGGCGGCGGTCTGGTAGAAGCGGGAGAATTAAATGCGGATGTGATCGATGTGGAAGCAGGGGCAGGAATGATAACCTCCGACAAAATAAACTGCCGTAGTCTGACGGTCGATATCGGTGCAGGCAAAGCTACATTGAAGGGAATTGAAGCGGAAGAAATGGATATGAGTGTCGGAGTCGGTCACGTTTATACAAAGGGAAATATCACGAAAAAAATAGAAGTGGATTGCGAAATGGGTGCCGTAGAAATGGTACTTGCGGGTTCGGAAAAAGATTACAATTATGAGGTGAACAGCGAGGCAGGAGGCATCACCATAGGCGGCAGAATATATAACTCCTTGGTAGAAGATACGTATATTGACAACGATGCGCCGAGAGAATGTATCTTGGATTGCGCTATGGGCAGTATCCAATTGTCTTTTGATAAATAGCTAAGCGGTGCGATTGACGACCAACCGGATTTACCTAAAACATAAAAGATAAAAATATAAAAACAATATTAAAAAAAAGCCTGCAAATAAAAAGTCAAGGCTAAATTGAAGAACATTGAAAATTTTATACAGGTTGAAAAGAAGGTATCAAAATAAGATCACCACGGTTGTGCTGATCAGGAAATGC
>JAAYNW010000051.1 GCA_012520655.1 Clostridiales bacterium
CTCCCTATCTCCGATCATCACTGTATGTTCTTTATCTATGTATTTATGTTCCGCTTTCGCCTTGTCCTCTCCTTTGCCGGTGCGGTTTGCAAGCTGCAGCAAGGCTTCTTCCACTACTTCTTCTTTACTTCCGCGAACACCGTTTAACTCACTTCCCACAACCACATCAAAATAGTGATAAATGTCGAAATGACGCAATATCTTTTCCACAAATACGGTAGGCTTGCTGGATGCTACCGCGAGAACTTTCCCTTCTTCCTTCAATTCCTTCAGCATATCCGCAATGCCCGGGAAAATTTTATTCTGAAAGATTCCCGTAGGCGCAAACCATTCTCGGTATTTCGCAACTGCCTTCTCCGCCTTTTCTTCGTCGAATCCATAATACTTCATAAAACTGTCCTTAAGCGGGGGACCGATAAAAGGTTCAAGCTTATCCAAATTCGGCTCATCGATGCCAAAGCTCTTAAGCGCATACTGAACCGATGTTGTAATACCTTCCTTGGGGTCCGTCAGCGTTCCGTCCAAATCAAATAATAAATTTTTAAACTTCGTTAATTTCATTATATTCTCCTATATTCGTAAGGCATTATTAAATTTTCTGGCATTGGGCACAGAAATATATCGTTCCTCCGAGATAGGAGGCCTTCTGTATCGGACTTGCACAATAGACACAAGGCTTTCCCAAAGTTTTCTTGCTTAGCTTCGTATGATACCCGCCAGTCTGTCCGAATAGATTTTTCTCCGTATCCCGTCCCCCCTTTTCTGTCATTTGCCAAAGGGTATTCACTACCGCTTCAAACAAATGTTTCCAATCATCTTCACGTAGGCTTCCGATCTTTCTTTTTGGATGAATTCCTGCCTCCAGCAGAATATCCTGCAATACACCGTTACCCAACCCGGGAATCCTCTGTTCCGTGGCAAGCATGGCTTTGGCGGAAAGATTTCCATTTAAGTCTTCTTTCAAAGACTTAAAATACGGATAATCAAATCCTTCCGTTCCGGGCATAGGTTTTTCCTTAGCCACCAGATAATAAAAGTTATCGTATTCCTCAGGTTTGAACAAGAACATAGCACCGTACATCTGCACGGAACATATCAGGGAGCTGTCATCTTCAAAGATAATTCTCATCTGGTATTTTTCAGGAAGTTTTTCTCCCGGTTCAAAATATCTGATATTTATTCCTTCTCCAACCGTAAACCTATAGTCTTCAAGCTCTACTTCCACCATGCTTCCGATGCCGTGCGATGCACCAACCGTCTTGCCGACCATCTTCCCCGCATATTCCTGCGGTTCACCTGCATACCAGGCAAAAGAATGCTTTGTATGCTCTGCTTCTACTTCCGCAATCCTTTTCCCTCTGACCGTATCGTTTAACTGTCCGGCTATTGTCAGGCTTTCCGGTATTTCTATCATTCTCCATTCCCCCTTTTGCTTTATTTCCATGCTGTTTATATATTATATATAGTGTATATATGGTTCTTATTTTTGTCAATCATGCTTAAATATAATGCGGCCTTCTGAATTAATCCAGAAGACCGCTTGTTTTTTCTTATGCACTTTCACCGAGCGCCATCACTTTTACTCGGGCAAGTCCCTTATTTACCGGAGGGATTGCAATGAGTATAAGCGTAAATAATGTTTCTAATCCGATATAGGCTCCGTTGTAAGCCAGCGAATAAATCGGAGCCGACATATTGTAATACTCACCATAGCTTCCGAAGAATATCATCCCCGACAGGAAGGCAAAAAAGTAACGCCCTAATACACCGAGCAGAAATCCCTTAATCAAACCGTATCTCGAATTGGAAAAAAGACCCGAGAGCCCCAATGCGCCAAATGCAAGGATATAATCGGTCAGCATTTGAGGTATACTGATAATATACGGCTCTATAATAAGCTGCAAAAAACCGTATGCAATTGCCGTCATCAGTCCGCCCTTAAATCCGAACCAATATCCGATCAGGCATATAAACAACATACTGAAGAAAGTAACAGATCCTCCCATCGGCATATCAACAACTTTAATCATAGACGTTACCGTAGCGAGCGCCATTGCCATGGAAGAAAACACTAGTTGTCTCGTGCCGAACCTCTTGCTCCCGCTTTTCCCCGAAATAAAGCATGCCGCAAGCAGAATCGCTATCATAACTGCGACCAAAGTTCCATAGCCTGCTCTTGTGAGTTCGAAATAATTTCCCCACTCTTGATCAATAACTTCTTTTGCAAAAAATGACATAAAAAAACCTCCTTTGTAATATGTAAATCACATGGAGGGGCTCAAATAATCCGTTTGACAAATGCAAACATAAATGAGTGTATTTATACAAACTGCTTCCCTACGCCGGTATTATCCGTTTCAGGTTATGAGGGTTAGAATCAGAACTCTTTGTCCCGATTCAATCTCAGCTATTGCTCCCCTAGCGATTTATTTTGTATACAATATATCTTGTATCTTTATCCTTGTCAAGCCATTCATTTTAGTTTTTATTCAAAAAAGCTTTTAATTCTTCTTTTTTTTCTTCCGCCACTTCATAACCGTGCCGGTAATATTCCTTCAATCTCTGCACATCTGTCTCATTATTCATCAGGTATATGTCGTCCGAAGGACGAAGCACGAACACTTTCCCTTCCTTTTCCATGTGTTCCAGAACATCGAGGGAATGATTATATCTGGCCGCCCTGCCGGCTACCAGCTGAACAAATTTCGGATATCTATGGTACAGAAGCCTAAGCATCGCGAGATAGAAATGTCTCTGCTTCTTTCTGTATTTCGTATTTCTTGTAACCACTACGATGATCTTCTTCCAGCCCTCTTCCAGAGCCTTTCCTATCGGAATCGCATCCGCCATTCCTCCATCCAGCATAGGAATTCCCTCTATTTCCGTTACTTTTCCGATAAAGGGCAACGAGTTTGCCGCCCTGCATATTTTCAAAAACCCATCTTTGTCGCTGAATTCTTCAAAATAAACAGGTTCTCCGGTAATGCAATTTACCGTACTTGTAATAAATCTTTTTGCGGAAGAAGAAAACGCTTCAAAATCAAAGGGAACTCTCCTCTTGGGAATCTCATCAAATAACAAATCCATATCGAAGAAGGTGCCTTTTTTGATAAAAGTAGAAAAACCGAAATACTTTTCCGTTTCCATCGGCTCAATTATTGCTTCTACCACGCGCCCTCTCTGTCCCGACACATAATTCATCCCGGCATATGCCCCTGCCGAAACCGCCATCACGTTCGGAATATGTATATCATTATCCAGAAAAGAATCCAGCACGCCCGCACAGAACATACTGCGCATGGCTCCTCCCTCCAATATAATACCTATATTTTGCACAACTTCATCTCCTGTCAATTAAAATAAACCTAAAGCAGCTACGCGAACGGATTATAGAACCGATTGCCGTCGTGAAAGGTAATAATAAGTGCTGCCACCGTTATAATGACAGATACCGTAATTACAATATAATCTGCCTTTTTCAGCGTCTTCCCCGCATACCATGTTCTTTTCTTATGTTTTCCAAATCCGCGAAGCTCCATGGCATTGCCGACCACGTCGATGCGATCCATGCTCGTAAAGATGAGCGGAAAAATAATAGAAGCCGTATTCTTTATCCGGCTGAGCAAGGAGGCCTTCCCCGACATCTCGATCCCTCTCGCCTCCTGCGCATGTTTAATCTTTAAAAAGTCATCCTGTACATCCGGTATATACCGAAGCGCGATAGCCACCGAATAACCGACATTATAACTTATTCCTATACGGTTTAAGGAAGCGGCAAATTCGCTGGGATTAGTGGTTATGATAAACGTAAAAACCGCCGGCACAATCGTTACGTATTTTATCAGGACGTTAAATTCATAAAAAAGCTGTTCCTTTGTCAGCCAATAGTTTCCGAATAAATGTACGATATCCGTCCTGCTGCCGTATATGTTCACACCTTCATAGGGTGAAAAAGCAAAGATGGCGAGCAGATTTATAACGAGAAAAAAAAGGATGAATTTCAAGACTGTCCCTATCTGTCTCCACTCAATCTTCGACATTTTGTAAATAACCAGGCTTCCCAAAACCATCGTCAAAAGCACTCTCGTATCATAGGACAGCATGCTGGCAAGCATCCATAACAAGAAAAAAATAAGCTTTGTAACACCGGAAAGCCTATGGATCCATGTATCTCTTTCTTCATAAGTCAATATTCTGGCCATAACTATTTTTCTCCTTCCCGTAAAGCTCTTTCGTAATGGATAAAACGTTCAGCAAATTCGGAAGGGGACTCGATGCCGCACTTTACGGCAAGGTCATATAAAGAAGTCTTTTTCAGATATGCCTTGTCCGCAATCATTTCGTCCGTAAGCACATTGACGGGAGCGTCATCCGCAATAAGATGCCCGTCCGCAATCACAATCGCCCTATCCGTATACTCCAGCATCAAATGCATGTCATGCGTAATCATTATAATCGTGATGCCGTACCTTTCGTTGATTTCTTTAAGAAATTCCATGATCTCCGTATAATGTCTGTAATCCTGCCCTGCCGTTGGTTCATCCAGGATAATGACTTCCGGATTCATTACGAGAATAGATGCAATGGTTACCCGTTTCTTCTGCCCATAGCTGAGCGCAGATATCGGCCAGTTGCGGAACGGATACAGCCCGCATATTTTAAGCGTATGGTAAACTCTTTCTTTTATCTCTTCTTCCGGCACGCCGCGTACCGCAAGTCCTAAAGCTACTTCGTCATAAATCATCGGCTTGGAGATCATCTGGCCGGGACTCTGCATAACCAATCCAATCTTTTCTCCGCGCTCTTTTACCGACAGGCCCTCGATGTCCTCGCCGTTCAAAAGAATACTTCCTTTTGTGGGCTTCATAAATCCGCAAATAATCCCTGCCAGCGTAGACTTTCCGGCACCGTTCTTACCGACAACGCTTACCATCTCCCCTTTATGTATATCGAAATGAATATGCTGCAATACTTGCTTTCCCTCTATATAGGAAAAATACAAATCTTTTACGGTAAGCACACTTTCTTCCGATTGTTTTCTCTTTTCATATTCAGCTGCCTGAAACCATTTTTTCACCTGCTCCTTATAGGAATCCAGAAGCATGGTTTCTATATGCTGAGGTCTGCTTTCCTCCGTTATCCGACAGCCGGCATGCTTCAGAGCAGCAATATAAAGCGGCTCCCTGATTCCTTGTTCAGTAAATATATTTCCCGCAAGTATTTCATCGGGCTTCAGATCCGCCACAATGCGGCCTTCTCCCACGACAATAATCCTATCCACATCCCGATAGAGCGCATCCTCCAACCGGTGTTCGATAATTAAAATCGTAGCATTTCTTTCCTTGCTAATTCTATCGATTAAATCAATTGCCCGCTTCCCTGTTGCTGGATCGAGATTGGCAAGGGGTTCGTCAAATAACAATATTTCTACATCATCCACCATGACGCCTGCCATCGAAACTCTCTGTTTCTGTCCACCCGACAGCTCCCACGGAGCATTCTTAAGCAGCCTATCCACTTCTACGATTTCCGCTACCCTTTCTACCCTGTCAAGCATTTCTTCCTGGGGAACCATATCGTTCTCCAAGGCAAACGCGATATCTTCGGCAACGGTCAAACCGATAAATTGTCCATTCGTATCCTGCAAAACGGTTCCCGCAATCTTTGACATTCCAAATACACCCAGCTTCGCAGGATCTTCTCCCTTGACTCTCAGCGTTCCTGTTATATCACCGGCAAATGAAAATGGAACCAAGCCGTTAATGCAGTGGACAATTGTTGATTTGCCCGAACCGGATGGTCCCACAATCAAAACCTTTTCTCCGGGATAAATCTTTAGATTTATATCCCGGAGAGTAGGTTCTACCTGTGATCGATATTTAAAAGTATAATCCTTAAATTCGATAATCGGTGTCATTTTCCATCTAGTCCTCTTTTGTCAAACTGGAAGACTTGGCACCAACCTTGGAATATCCCACAGCCAACAATGTCCCAAGAATAGCAATAATTATCACATTGCCGAGCCATGCAGCCACACCCTGTAAAAAGACTTTGTTAACCGGTTCCTTATAAATAAGAATATCCAAAACGGGAGCCGCAAGAATCCAAGCCGCTGCGTTGGCGATAATCTGTACCACGTTAAAATGAATAATTTCCTTCTTGCCGAATCCGCCTTCCTTAATGGAGTACTTCTTCGCAAATACACCTAGGATAAATCCGAATATAGCTTCCGGGAAAACCCAGCTCCACCATGCGCTTCCATAGAAGAATATATCTCCCAGGGCATGTCCGATAAGACCTACTGCCGCTCCTACGACAGGTCCGAACACGGCGGCCAGAAATGCGAGCAATGCCGCTCTCGGCTGCAAATAGGTATTCGGAATACCAAGCGGAATCTGCACCTGTGTCAAAGCGACAAATAAAGCTGCTCCGATTCCGATTGCAACTACTTCTTTTACACCAAACTTTGTCTTCATGATTCCTTCCTCCTCATTTGTTGTTTGTCTCAACCTTTTAGGACCTTCTAATGAGTCCACGCTTTATCATATCATAATTTCCTTCTTAAGTCCAAATGAATATATGATTTTTTCCTTTACTCTTTTCCCTGTCAATTGCTCCAGGGCTCTCGCATAATAATCGAGCTGTTTTTTATACCTTTTTACCAGTTCCTCAGGTTTATTTACCTTGTCAGTCTTGTAATCAGCCACTACCAGCTCTCCCGCTTCCTCAAAATAAACATCGATAATGCCTTGGATAAGTACCAATTCTTCTTTCGGGAATTTATCGTTCAGTTCACTTGCCGACAGCCCGAGAACAAAAGGCTGTTCCCTATACAGGCACCCATGTCTTTCCGCTTCAGCCATCCGCGCCGCAAGTCCGGTATTCATGAACTCTTCGATAGAAGACGCCGGAACCGCACGGGCATATTCTTTGCTGAGCAAACCATTACGCACCATTTCCTCCAATTGCCTGCCTGCGAATCCTTTACTCTTCACGCCGGCAAAATCTATAAGCTCCATGACCTTATGAAAAGCGCTTCCCCTTCCCGCTCCCCCCAGAGACTCTTCTTCCTGCATGAAACGCGGAATATAGGGAATGACCTCTTCTTCCTCATACATTTTAGCCGAAAAATCCAACTCCTCTTGCTGCCCTGCTTTCTTCAATTCGGACACTGTTGTTTTCGTATATAAATCCTTCAGGTTCTCATGCTCATAGGTATAATTAAACATTTGTGACATATACGTCATCAGCCCTTTATCTGTAGGAAGCTGTCTGTCAAAAAGGCACAGCCTCCTTCTGGCGTCTTCGGTCCGTATCTGTTCCTTTATTTCTGCCTCCGCCAAATCCTCGTCGCTTATGACCTTTACCTTTATCTGCGCTGCTTCGCCATATAAGTTCGCCCTATGCAGTTCTCTTTCATACCCGGCTTCCTCCCATATTAAATCGAAGGAAGCATGTCTGACGAGGGACGGAAGAATAAAATCGAGAAAGCTTCCAGCTCCTGCCAACTCGCTGTAAAAAAGCTTAGGCTCCGCAGACATACGTACGGATACGAAGGAATTCAATTTGCTTTCCATATTATCGACCATCCCGGTCATTATCAGCTTTTCTTTTGCACGGGTGAGCGCTACATACAACACCCGCAATTCTTCTCCAAGATTATCCAGTCGCATCTTTTCCGCTATGACATTTTTGCGAAGCGTCTTGCTCTGGAACCTGCTCTGCGGATCCACATAATCCACACCGATTCCCATATCCATATCAACAATCATTTTCCCATTTGTATCCATCATGTTAAATCGTTTTGCCAGTCCGCAAACAAAGCAAATGGGGAATTCCAACCCCTTGCTTTTATGGATGCTCATGATTCTTACCACATCCGCATTCTCGTCCAGAATATTCGCTTCTCCGTAATCCACATCGTATTTTTCCAACTGTTCCATATAACGAATAAAATGAAACAGGCCGTAATAGCTGGTCTGTTCGAAGGCAGCCGCTCTTTCCAGCAGAATTTCCACATTTGCTTTGCGCTGCTCCCCGCCCGGCAATGCCGTTACATAATGCAGATATCCGGTTTCCATAACGATGTCCCGCATCAGTTCATGAATTGGCATGTATATAGTCTTATCTCTGTATTCCTCCAAAAAAATGAGAAATCTTTTTATCTTCTCCTTTAATACCTCTTCCTCTGTTTCGAATTCTTTCAAGCAAAAATATAATTTTTTCTTCTTATCTTCAAATGCCGCGCGTATCCTCGCTATCTCGTCCTCATCGAAATTCCCGAAACAGGATTTCATCACGCCGAACAATGGGATATCCTGCTGGGGATTATCAAGAACGCGCAGTAACTGCAGCAGGATCTGTATCTCCTTTGCCGCGAAATATCCCGTTTTCGATGCTACGTGAGACGGAATTCCCTCCTCCTTTAACACGCTTTTAAAGTCCTCATCCCATCCTGCATTAGTGCGCAGCAGAATTACGATGTCTTTGTACCTCGCAGGTCTTAATTGTCCGCTTTCCTTATCGGTTACAGGAAAGTGTCCTACCAGTTCCTTGATACGCTTTGCTACAGCGCAAGCTTCCCTTTCTCTGACCGACAGCTCCGTTTCTTCCGCTTTTTCCCCTTCTTTCCTTATCAGCAGAAGCTCGGTACAGTTGGGAGAGATACCCTCCGCATCTTTTTCCAGTTCGGGATAAACAGCTCCCGGATACAGTGCCGCCCTTTCGTCGTACTCCACGCCGCCCAGCTTCTTCCCCATAATCTGTGCAAAGATATAGTTCACACTGTCTAGAATCTCCTTGCGGCTTCTAAAGTTCTTATGTAAATCAATTCTTCTCTCCGTATCCGAACCGGTCTGATAGGTATCGTATTTCTCCATG
Source organism: Clostridiales bacterium (assembly GCA_012520655.1). Taxonomy (GTDB): domain Bacteria; phylum Bacillota; class Clostridia; order Lachnospirales; family Lachnospiraceae; genus Kineothrix. The sequence continues at coordinate 8,881 of JAAYNW010000051.1, forward strand.
AATATCTCCGGTCTGGCCAGGCGGAACTTATAAATACTCTGTTTTACATCACCTACCATAAAGCGGTTATATGTCTTATCCGCTTCTCCCGAAACACTTTTTAATAAATATTCCTGCACCAGATTGCTATCCTGATATTCATCAATCAATATTTCAGTAAAAAAAGCACGGTAATCCAATGCTGTTTGCGTTGGCTCATATCCATTTTCCGTCTTTTTTACCAATATAGATAGAGCAAGATGCTCCATGTCTGCAAAATCTATTATATTACTTTCCCTTTTTTTCCTGTCCAGAGCTTCCTTATAGTCGAGCGTCAGACCGATAAGCTCAGAAACCGCCGCATCGCTGCCTTTCATATATCTCAGCATCGTTTCCGGAGATGCCGGAAAATATTTATTGCATATGTTTTTCAGTATATCCTTGACTTCCTTACGGAGTCCCTGTACGATCTCTCTCTTCATCACAGATACACTCCCGTCCTTCTTCGAAGGAAGCCTGTCGAAGGACATTCCCCGAAAAAGCTCATATCCGTCTTCATATCGGGATATAGATACGAGTTTTAAAATCCGTTCCTTCTCTTTTTCCAAGACTTCACAGTACATATATGGGCCGTCGGGCTGTTCACAGATGGAAATGCACTCCTCTATTTTCCGCACACAATCCTCCATCATGTTTTTTACCTGTTCCATACAAAAGAAAAGCCAAGAGCCTTCCTTCGTCTCATCAAAAGAATCTATTTCATAATCGCTCTTGCGCTGCGCAAGCCACTCTTCCGGCCACGGATAGCTTTCCGCAAACTGATAGAGCTTCAAAATATACTCTTCTATGGCCCTGTCATGATTGCCGGTACTGAAATACTCCACACAGTGCAGAAAAGAGGCATCTCTTTCTTCAAATTTCCGTTCGAGGAGTTCGGACATAACATCCTTTTTTAACAGCTTGAGTTCTCCTTCATCCGCCACACGGAAACCGGGATCCAGCCCTATATCATTGAAATTATTCCGTATCACAAACATACAGAAGCTATCGATAGTCGTAATCTGCGCATTATGAACAAGAGCCGCCTGCTTCTGCAAATGTTCGTTTCCCGGTTCCTCTTCCAGTCTTGCCGCAATCGCATTTCCGATTCGCTCCCGCATCTCGGCCGCCGCCGCATTGGTAAAAGTCACCACCAAGAGTCTGTCGATATCCACAGGTCTTGATTCATCGCTTATCATCTTTACAATGCGTTCCACAAGCACGGCCGTCTTACCTGAGCCCGCTGCCGCAGATACCAATATATTGCACCCATGTGTATCAATAACTTCCCGCTGCTGTGGTGTATACGTTATCCCCATACCGCTATCTCCTATTTGCCTCTCTTATTTTATCCATAGCATCGCTCTCTTCCAGGTTCTCCAGCTTCCTATATCGATAACCGCTTATCCCTTCGTCAAACCCGCAGACACTGTGGTACACGCAATAATCGCAGGCGGTTCCCGCGCCTTGTTCACATGGATTGAGCTCTATGTTCCCCTGCAAAATATCCGTCCCTATCTGCTTTATTTTAAAGTTTACATAATTCGTAATCTCCTGCATGTCTTCTGCATTTATGACACTTGATTTCGCACTGAAGCTTCCGTCCTTTTTCCGTTCTACAGGCACAACATCAGACTTATCCGCAAATTCCTTATCGAGTAAACTGATAACTGTGTCATTTCGAGTGACTATACCGGTCATTCTAAGCTCCTTAAGCAGTCTTTCGTTGATTTCCTCCGGCGTTACCTCTTCATCAACTTTTACCATCGGATCTGACACATGATAATACAGCAGAGCCGCCGGCACAACTTCCTTATTAGGATATTTCTTCTTCTCTATCTCTACCGCAGCATTCATATAAACCACCAGCTGCAACTGCAGCCCGTAATAAAGAGCCGCTAAGTTAAATTTTTTATTTCCAGATTTATAATCAATCACCTTTACATAAACATGCTCTTCATCTTCATACGTGTCGATACGGTCAATCCGCCCTTGAAGTTTCATCCTTTCCTTTTCCGACAGAGCAATGTTTACCGCCTCAAGGCTATCCGCCATTTGGAAAGACATCTCGAAATTTTCAGGTATAAAGCTACCTTTTTTCAGCTGATATTGCAAAGTAAGCACCGTACGTTTTAAAATGCGCCGCATCCTGTCTATGGCATATTCGTTCCTGGACGTACTATACAGTACCGTATTCCCGTAAGAGGCCGCATAAGCCTCTATCGCCTGAGACAGTATTTCTTCTGCCGCTTCCTCTCCGAAATCGAACCACGTATATCCTCGCTCCTGCAGCTTCCCTGCAAACAATTCCAGCACTCCGTGAAAAACATTTCCTATATCCACCGCTTCAAAGCTATACTCTTCCCTCTCTTCGAGCATAAGTCCGTACCGGAGAAAATGCGCATAAGCACACGCCGCATAAGTCTCTAGGCGGCTTACGCTGCTGATTAGCAGATTGCCGTATAGAGCTTCCGCCACTTCTCTACCAAGCTTTTTTTTCCGATAGTAGGTAAACGCTGCTTCGACGAGTCTGTCGACCCGCCCTCTATATTCCTCGTCTTCATGAAAGGCACGGTAAATTGTAAAAAACTTCTTCTCCTCCTCTTCCAAACCTCCCGCTGCATAGTCACGCAGCATGCCCGTCAGTACGTCAAGTCCTGCCCGCTTCGTCTCCATCTTGCCTTCCATATCTTTCAGTTCCGGCTTCTCCGTTTTCAGGTGCGGAAACAATTTTCTTACCGTGTCGATTAAATATGCGGGGCGCATACTCTTGCCTTCACCGTTCACCTTACAGTAAGACAGATATAGAAGCTCGGAGGGCTTCGTCATATTCATATACAGATACAGCCGTTGAATGTACATCTGCTGTCTGGGCGTAGGAGCCAGCGCATAGGGCGATGTCTGCAAAAACTCCCTGTCGATATCCGATATAATGCCACCCGTTCCGGCACTTTTTGGTATATTTCCATCATTAACCCCTATGAAAAAAAGTACTTTGATTTCCTTTAAACGAGTTCTCTCAATGTCGCCTACCACCACGCGGTCTACATTTTGAGGGATCATTCCTACCTCAATCTCGCCGAAGCCCGCATCTAAAATGTCTGCGAACTCCTTCATACTCATTTTCTCATCCGAAAGCAGGCTCTCTATCTGATCCAGAAGATCCATGACCAAACGATATATCTGCCCATACTCCTTAGCTCTCGCGGCTTCTCCTCGCGCTTCAAACATTTTCTCATACGCCGCAAGCTTCTCCTGTACCTTATTATCCGTTATAAATCCATACAATGCCCGTATTTTCTCTCCTACCGTCTCCGTTTTCAGAATGAGCGGCGACATCTGAGCGACGAATCTCTGCCGGATATCGTTCAAGCGGGCAAGTTCCTCTTCTTTGCCTGTCCCGCCGCCGTTTCCCGTAAAAATATCCATCCATCTCTTTTTACCCTTAATCCCTCGGGCGATTACGTAGTTCTCCAGCAGATCTGTCTCTTCCCTTTCAAAACCGGCAAGTCCGCTTCGTAAATAATGAAACACGGATTGATAGGAAAAATTCTCCATAATGATCCTGAGCGCACTTCTGATATATTCTATAAACGGATTCAACAGAATCCCTTTTGTCTTATCTATAAAAATCGGAATCTCATATTTAACGGCTTCTGTCTCCACGTGTCCCGCATAAGCCTCCAGATTTCCCGTCACAATGGCAAAGTCCCGGTAACAATAGTGCTTCTCCCTAATCAACTGCCTGATTCGGATACACGCCTGGCGCACCTCTTCTCCCGGCGAAGAGGTCTCAAAAAGATGCAGTGCCTTATTTTCCTTCTCATAGATCCTAGCAGGATACCGGAACAAGTATCTTTCCAAATGCCGCATTTCTTCATTGCCTCGAAATCTGGGCAGCTGTCCCTCCTTTAAGTACACATCGCTGCCGAAGGCAACCCCTACGTCCTTCGCTAACTTCCGTAAGTCCGCCACGGTCTTCTTGCTAAGGTAAAAAAGCTTCTGCTCTCCGTCCTGTTTATAAGGGTCCTCATTTCCGTCCATAACGACCGTAACGATTACCTCTCCGGCATACAGCATCAGCCTCTGTATCAATTTGTTCTGAATCGGTGTAAACCCTGTAAAACCGTCAAACGCTATGACGCTTCCTCGTATCATCTTTGATTTAGGAAGCATGTCACAAAGCAAATCCAGCGTCTCTTCCGTCGTAATATATTTGTCACGTATATATTTCAAAAAGCTGCTATACAGTATCTCCAAATCCTTCAGCTTGTGGTAAAGCGCTCCTCGCTTCTGCGCATAATCCGCAAGCTCTCCCAATTCCTTTTCTCCGATTCCATACTGCATAAACTCAGAAATGGCGGACTTCACTTCATGGATGTACCCGATTTTTCTCAGATTGCTTCCGATTACGGGCATTTCCTCCCGTATATTCTCCGCTACCCTTCTAAGAACAAGACTTTTGCCGGTATCATCCAGCACTGCACGCCTATCCCCCCCTACTTCATCCAGAATCCTGTGCGAAAGCCTTCCGAAGCTAAGGACATCGATATTCATAATCCCTTTATTCGGATGCGCTTTTACCAAGTCCATCTGCGTCTGCATGGTAAACTGATCCGGTACGATTACTAAAAAATTAGTTCCGGGTTCCTCCATACTTCGCCTCACAATTTCTTCATGCAGCTTTGTGCTCTTCCCCGCACCTGAAGCTCCAAAGTAAAACCGCAATCCCATCTTTGCCATACTCCTCTCTTTACCGACCTTTTCGTGCTTCTTTTTTTCTATAAATATGGAATTATTTCCTTTACTGAGCCAAAAATGAGATGGGGCTTTACCTCCGACTCCTGCGCATCCCTCATAGAAGCTTCCCCGCTCAGAACGAGAATGCTCTTTAACCCGTTATTTCTTCCTGCCGCAATATCCGTATAGAGCCTGTCCCCCACCATTGCCACCTTCTGTCGCCGCGTTCCTATACGGGCAATCAGATAATCTATAATATCACCGTTAGGTTTACCGATAATGCGATCGGGATACCGGAATGCAGAGGCATGAATAAAAGCATGAATAGCTCCTGCATCGGGAATAAAGCCTGTTTCCGTAGGACAGTTATAATCCGGGTGAGTGGCTATATATGGCAATCCTGCCCGTACAAAATCACATACCTTGCACATCTTTTCATAAGTAAGCGAAGTGTCGAAGGCGGTCACTACTACCTCTGGCGTCTCGTCGTCAAGTAGGATGCCTTCGTTTTCAAACTCCTCGGTAAGTAATGAATTGCCCAGCAGAAATACCCGCTTCCCCGGAAAGTTCTTCTTCAGATAAAAAATTGTTGCCTGCCCCGAAGTTATTATTTTGTCCTTCTCTACCGTAAGACCCATGCGATGCAGCTTTTCCACGTACACTTCTGCGTTCTTGGAAGAATTATTTGTCAGAAACACATAATTTCTACCCGATGCCTCAATCCTCTTTAGGAAATCCTCTGCTCCTTCTATCCACTTTTCTCCTAAATAGACGGTCCCATCCATATCCAGCGCAAAATATTCGATTTCCGAAAGAATCCCTTCTTTATCCGTGTTTACTTCCGGAAGTATTGTTAAATGGCTCATATCACATCTCCTGGTTTTTAATAAGTAAATACCCGTTCCGGCATATATAGTTCATTATACGTTCCCACGTCTTAAAAAACAAGTAAGAGGGTGCTACCACCCTCTTTTACTCCATTACATGTTTATTCTTATATTTATATTTCCTCTGCTTCTATTTCCTCTACTTCTTTTTCCTCAGGTACCTCTTCCATTTCCTCCGGAGCATGTGTCTCCTCTTCTGTCTCTTCGGTTTCCTGCATTATCTCCGACACATGGAACGCGGCAATCGTCTCTTCCATTTCGTATACGATTTCCTTCAGCTTCACGCCGGCTTCCTGCAGTCCTTGCGTACTGAGGAGCATTCCTTCCGCAATTTGTGCCACTTCTTCCGTGCCGACCGCCCCATCCGATGTTGCTCTCTGAAGATTTTCGGTAATATTCATGATAATTCCGTTTTCTTTGCTGATATTCTCCGCTACTTCCGAGAATTGCTTTAATATTCCGTCGATGTTCTCCGCATCCTTGTGATATTGTTCGCTTATTTCCACCTGATGCTGGTAGGTCTTACGTACATTCGTGTCCATGTAGGATAGAACCTGTGTTGCACAGTCACACAAATGCTTTACACTCTCTGTTACCGTATATGTAATCCTTTGAATTTCCCCGGCCGTATTCTTGGAGTTCTCAGCCAGCTTTCTTATTTCTTCGGCAACTACCGAAAATCCTTTTCCTGCCTGCCCTGCTCTTGCTGCTTCGATAGATGCATTGAGAGCGAGAAGGTTTGTAGACTCGGAAATTCCCAGTATCGCTTTTGTCAATTCATTAATCTGCTCTACCTTATTGGAATTCTCGATTGCCTCTCCAAGGCGTTTTTTAGTGGAATCGATGAGAATCTCATTTTCTTTTTCCGCACTTTGCGATTCAATATTTAATTTCCTTGCCCGTTCATAGATTGCCGTTATATTGTCAATTCCTTCTTCATTCTTCTGCCCCATAACGGCAACGTACTCTTCCATGCGTTGTGAGGTTTCTCCCAAATTGTCTGCCATATTGGAGGTTTCCTCCATTCCGGCCGCAAGTTCCTGTGAAACGGAAGAAATATTGGTCACCATATTGTTGTATCCGTCGATAATATTGCCCAAATTCTCCGATGCTTCCTGAACCCCATCTCCCTCATGAGACATTTTCGAAATAACAAGTCCCATGGATTTCTGTACATCATCTATCGCTTTGGCTATTTTACCGATTTCATTTTTCTTATTAAGATATTTCGCATAATCATTTCCGGTAAAATCCCGCTCTTGCATCTTCTTTAAATCGATGACCATTTCCTTAAGCGGATCGGATATTCTTTTGCTTATTATAAATGCAAAAATACAGACGAGCAGACTGACGAATAAGATAACAAAGAATGCGCTTCTTTGCATCGATACAACTCCGCTTTCCACTTCGGAAACCGGTGCGCAAAGCACGAGTGTATACCCGTTGTTCAGCTTCACAAAGCTTACCAGCGACTCCGTGCCTCCCAGATTCATTTCCACCACACCGGCGCTGTTTGCCTGCAGTGCATCCATTAAATCGGTATAACCGACACTTTCCAGCGTATCCGCTATCGTATAACTTTCATCCACTAAAAACTGCTGGTTAGTATTGAGCAAAAATGCTCTTCCCGTATCATATATGGAAATCCCTTTTATCATATCGGACATATTATTAAAATCCACATCAACACCGATGATTCCAACCGACTTTCCGTCCACAGATACCGGTTCACAGCGACTTACACACGTCTTGTCAAAAATTTCTTTATAGTACGGGTCCAGCCAGATTGCTTCGCCTGCAGTCTCCGTTTGATAGTACCATTCCCAATTCTGGGCGCGGCTCATAAAATTGTCATATTCCGCTGCCGTATCTATTTCCACCATTTTTCCCTGGCTGTACCAAGTGCCTGTAATTCCTGCCTGTTCCTTGGGATCGCTGAAAGCATACATGCTCTCCACTTCCGGATGCAATTCCGTAATGCGCTGTAAATAGCCACCCAGCTTCTTCATATAGGCTTTATTGTAAGCTTTATCGCTGAGACGTATCGGCTCATAAGTGCCCACAATATACGACGAAATACTCTCTGCAAGGCTTTCGAGATTCTGATACTGCATATTGATATCGCCCGCGTACTGCAGCGACATGGCACTCAGTTTTTCCGTTGCCTCCTGATTGATTTCCTCCACAGCTATTTTCGTGCTGATCGAGCCTACCGCAATTGATGCAATAATAACGCAAGCAACGATAGAAACAATAATCGATGTAGAAATTTTACGCATTTCATTTCCTCCCAATATTAATTTTCAATTACGGTTTGGGGGAAATCATTGGCACTCGGATTTATTTCATAAATTCTTATCCTCACATAATACCGTGTTTCGGTATTCATTCGCAGATATCCCCACCTGCTTTTTAAATACTCTGGAAAAATGAGCCATATCCAAAAAACCCACTTCTTCCGCAATATCTCCAATCCGTAAAGAAGGATTCTCTAACAACTTCTTTGCCTGTTCCATTCGAACATTATTCAGTATCTCCGAAAAATTCTGCCCGGTATATTTGTTGAGCAATTTACTCAAATGCCATTGGCTTACGTATACGTTGTCCGCAACATCGGCCAATTTTAATCTTTCTTTATAATTTTTTTCTATGTATGCAAGCGCATTTTTTACAATAAAACTGCTAGCCGCACTGTCCAATACTTCTTCACTTTCTTCTTCGCTTTCCGCTTCATTTTCTTCGCCTGCTAACAAGCGCTTGGCTACGACAGGATTATTTCTCAGATTAGCAAGCATCGTCTGAAGCGCTTCCTCCAGCTCTTCCATCTTCGACGGCTTCAATAAGAAACGGCACACTCCAAGCCTAATCGCTTCCTGTGCATAGTCAAAATCCCTAAACCCCGTAAGAATCGTAACTTCCATATCGGGAAATTCCGATTTTAACGCGGCAATCATACTGAGACCATCCATCTTAGGCATAGAAATGTCGGATATAAGTATGTCCGGCTTTTCTCTCCGAATAACTTCTAACCCTTCAATGCCGTCCCCGGCAGTCCCCACTACCAAAGAATCAAAGCTGTCCCACTTTACTGCCTTTTCCAAGCCTTTGACAATAATCGGTTCATCATCAATAATCACAACTTTATACATATGCGATACCTCCATAATTATATATGGATTCTATCACAAAAGCTTAAGCAAGAGAAGTAGCGTTGCCGCCCTTAATTTTCATAGAGTCGGTTTATCATTCCCTTGTCATAAAGAATACAAGAATCCATGGCTCCATACTCACTCCTGCGACAGAGCCGCCGTTACCAAATCGATCATCTGCGCAACAGCATCGGACACTTCAACCCTGCCCGTAACTATATCGGGCATGGCGTTGAATATCGGCACCCTTTGTTCTTGGGTAAGATGATCCTGAACGGCCGAAGTAATACCCGTGGCGCCTTCCACCATTTCGAGCCCGGCTACTGCCAGAGGAGATAATTGACTCCTGTCAATCTGCGTGCCGTTTTTTAAAACCGTGGTGGACACCGATGCGAATTTGGTTACCATTTCATCGCTTGTCATGTAGGTAATGAAATCAACGCATGTTTTCTGTTTTTCGGGATCATTCCACGCTTTCTTCGTAATATACCATCCCGAAGACATACCGCTGATAATATCTGTGGACTTGCGATTGCCCTTGGCAGGCACATACGTGACCGTAAAATTATCTATGTCATCTGTCGCTTCCTCGATACCGCCGACTTTCCATGAGCCGTCGATTAAAAAAGCCGCCTTTCCGTCTATAAATAATTGAAAGGTTTCACCGTCTGTAGCAGATAATGTATTTTTAGGCAGGAAACCTCTTTCATATAGTGTCTTCATATCGGTAATACCGTTAACCCATGCCACTCCCTGTTCATCATCGATGGTCTTCGGAAGAATATTATGACACGCAGGATCCAGATAATTATAAATGCAGAATTCAAACCAATAATGAGGTACCTCGGCAAAAGAGGCTGCAATAGGAGTATATCCTGCGTCTTTAATGGTCTGGCATATTGTCATGAACTCATCCCAGGTCGTATCGGCCGTGGGAACTTCCACTCCGGCTGCTTCACAAACCCCCTTATTGACAAACAACCCTTCCCAATACCCGTTCATCGGCACGGAATAGTTCTTTCCATCCACCGGCGATGTACCCAGCATGCTATCCTTCATGTTAGAGGCATAATCGGGATACACGGAGCGAATCTCTTCAATGGAAACAACTTTCCCCCCTTCCACAAAAGGATTGGCATCAAAACCGTTAAAATAAAAAAGCACATCCGGCTCAGAGCCCATTTCAAAATCTGAGATAATTCGTGCCTTAAACGTCTCAACGGCTGTACCGGAAGCATCGTTAATCGTATTTCCGGTCTCTTCCTGCCATCTTGCTATTGCATCTAGGTAATTCGGAGCATTGGTGTCTTCCCCCGCAAATGTCGTAACCACATTAAGAGTAATCGGCGGTCCATCCGCTTCTCCGGCAGGCGCTTGCGCTGTCTCAGCCGAGCTTTCGCCGCATGCCGTCAGAGAAAATATTATCACGCTTCCAAGCAACATCGATAATACTCTTTTCATTTTGAAACCTCCCTTGCTATATTAAAAGCAAATTTCAGTTTTCTCTCCTTTATTTATTGTATAAAATCCGGAGAAGTAGTAAAATGGCCAAATTTGCTATTTATTGTCTTTTATTGTTGTCGTGTCCATTTTGACAGTTATTCTGCTTACGGTTTCATTATTTTCGTCATTTTTAACAGTAAGCCCGCATTCTTCTCCATATATTATCTTAATTCTTCTATTCACGTTTCTTATACCCAGACTGGCTGAACTCAACTCGCCGACTTCATAATCATCGCTGAGCAATACTTCTATTTTCTCTTCATCTTCCTTCGACATTCTTCCGGTATTGCGCACCTCCACCACAAGTTTATCTTTATCCGCAAATACATTTAAAGAAACGCATGCTCTGGGCTGCCCGATAATTCCATGCTCTACCGCATTTTCTATAATAGGCTGTATGATCAGACGAGGCACTTTTACATTAAAGAGAGTATCATCCACATTTTTTTCTACGTGCATACGTTCTCCCAAACGTTGTGAAATAATGAACAGGTAAGCTTCCACATAAGAGAGCTCTTCCGCCAGCGTGACAAAACGCCTGTGCCTCCTATCCATAGTCGCTTCCAGCATAATGGACAAGTTCTCTATCATCTGACTCACTTTGTAGTCCTCATTGATTCTGGCTTCCCAATTGATTATTTCCAGCGTATTGTTGAGAAAATGAGGATTTATCTGTGATTGCAACGCCATAATCCTGGCGTCCTTCAGTGCCAGCTCCTCCGAATATATTGTTTCAAACTGATGCTTCAATTTCTCGGACATGCTGTTAAATGCTTCCGTAAGATACTTAAACTCCTGACTATTACCCGCCCTTTCTATCTGATAGCCAAACTCTCCTTCATTTATAATGTGATATGCCCCGATTAAGCCCTCTATAGGCTTCGTGACTTTTTTATGGAAGAATATGAAGACAATGATTGTCAGCGGAATCATAAAAATAACAAAAAATGCGCAGACATATTTGATTGCTGCCGTTTCGTCAATAATCAGTTGCTTGTCCAACGATATCACATATCCAATATAATGTATGTCCGGTTTTCTCACCGTATAAGTATAATATTCTCCGTCCTTCTGAATCAGGCGCGATGTTCTGCTGTTTGTCCGGAAATTCTCCTTATCCGCTTTTATTTCGTTACCCACATCGGCTACCAGCAATTCTCCGTCCACATAAACTTGGCTGTCGGTATATCCCCATGTGCTTTCCAGACTTCCGAAAATACTGTCCTTATCTAATTCCATAACGATTACTGCAAAAGGGTTGTACTCGGAATCCATCATATTACGGATCATATATATATGTCCTTCCACATTAATTAATTTCACGTCTGTATCCAGATTCGGATATATCTCCATAACAAGCGGATGTACCTTCTCCATAAAATATAGATTCGTCCGGTAAGCAACATTGTTCGCACTTCCCGAATAAGACGTATAATAAGGCTCATTCGGACGCTCCGTAAACATTAATGTCGTAAACAAAAAGTTGTTATCATAGCGGTAGTGCTGCTCTAGGAAACGTATTACATTCCCATACAAGGTAGTTTTATTTCTATCCTTCTTGTACTGCTGCCAACTCTCCTTTATCGTCGGCAGATAGGATGCGTTTTTTGATGCTGTAATCGCCGCATTCATCTGCATCTCGCTTATTTTTATCGCATTGTCCGCAGAAGTAACGATCGTCCTCTCTATCTGTTTATTAATCTTGCTCGTTGTCACATACAGCATGGCATAAGCTATGATAGAAAGCGGCAGTATCCAGCATAAGATAAGAACCGTAATCATACTCCATTTCAGAGGAGGCCTTTTCAGCGCACGTTCCGCCTTTTTATCAGCTCTATTAATCTTTACCCTTTTCATTCTACCAATCCTCTTCCTTCCCTGCATAAACCACTTCTTTCATAACTTTACAGTAACACGGTATTTTCTGTAGAGCAAGAAAAGACTGCTCTTCCGAGCAATCCTTTCTCACTTTACTCAATATATTATTTCAGACCAAGGAAGTCTTCATAAATATCACATATTTTTTTAGCATCTTCCATAGTAGGCATCTCGCAGAATACTCGGATAAGCGGTTCTGTACCGGAAAATCTTCCTACCACCCAGCCTCCGTTCTTAAAATACACCTTGCTTCCGTCCAAATAAGACACTTTTTCCACTTCAAAGGGAAGCTTGGGAATCTGCTTGTCTTCCATAAGGAGCTTATGCATCTGTTCCTTTTTCTCCTGCGTAAATTTATAATCTCTCTCTTCCATAAAAATGCTACCGCATTCTTCTTCAATTTCTTTATAGATATCGGACAGTTTCTTACCCGTGACAGCAATCATCTCAGTCAAAAGGGCTGCCGCATATATACCGTCTTTTCCGTTGATATGGCCGCGTACCGTTAGACCGCCGGAGGATTCTCCGCCGATAATAGCGCCTGTCGCATTCATCTTGGAAGAAATATGCTTGAATCCTACAGGAACCTCATAACATTTCTGTCCGAATTTCTTCGCTACCTTATCGAGCATATGGGTTGTTGCTATGTTGCGTACAACAGGCCCTTCCCATCCCTTATATCTCACGAGATAGTAGTAAAGCAGCACCAAAATATCATTAGGATGCAGAAAGCGCCCCGTATCATCGATAACACCGATACGATCCGCATCGCCGTCCGTAGCGATTCCGATATCCGCTTTGTTATCGATAACCGCATTCTGCAACGGGCGAAGCGTAGACACCGAAGGAGACGGAAGCTTGCCGCCAAAAAGCGTATCATGCCTGTCGTGGATAGTAATCACCTCACATCTGGCTGTATGCAATATCGTAGACAAGGAGGTCTCGCTTACTCCGTACAGCGGATCGAGCACCACCTTAAGCCCACGACCTCTGATCGCCTCCATATTCACTGCGGCTATAATATTATCCAGATATTCGTTCAGCGGATAAATCTCATGAATCAACCCCGCCTCTACTGCAACATCATACTCCATATCTTCCACATCACCGGGGGAAAGCTTTTCAATATATTCTTCTATTTCTTTTGTCTGTTCTTCATTAGCGTCTCTGCCACCCGCCGTAAACACTTTTATCCCGTTGTAAATAGCCGGATTATGGCTGGCCGTAACCATCATTCCGTAGGGGAACTCATGCTTCATTACATAATACATGATAAGCGGTGTCGGTGATGATTTATTTATTAAATACGCGGTAATGCCTTCCGCAGCAAATACTCGACCCGCCCACTGCATCGCTTCTTTTGCCAGGAACCTTCTGTCATACCCGATAATAATTCCTTTATCAGCCACATTCTCCGCTTTCATTTTATCGCTAAGTGCTTTTGCCAGCGTCTGGATATTAGCTTTCGTAAACTCATCCCCTATGACAGCTCTCCAGCCGCCTGTCCCGAACTTAATCATTTTGTTTTCTCCCTTCCTTTATCATCCCATTACCACTTTTACCCGATGAATCGTCCCCTTATCCATAAGTGGAATACGTTCCACCCTTTCTCCGTTGAGGTAAAGCTCCTTTACCCCTTTCATGACACCGTCCGGATTAGTTACTTCGATACTGTAATCAACACCTCTCCACTGCCTTATCATAGAGAATTCCTTCCAGTCAGCCGGTACGCAAGGGTCGATTTCCAGGTGTTCGAACTGCGGCCTAATGCCTAGAATATATCTCGTTGCGGAGAAATAAGCCCAGCCGCCCGTTCCCGTCATAAACGGATGCCTTGCTCGTCCGTGTGCCGTATGGTCGCGCCCCATTATAAACTGGCAGTAAGAATACGGTTCCGCTTCCCTTATTTCGATTTTATCGTTCTGATAATATGGACATAAAGCGTTATAGAACTTCATCGCACGGTCGCCTCGCCCGAGTTTACATTCCGCAGCCCAAGCCCAAGGATTCGGATGAGAGAATACCGCTCCGTTCTCCTTCACACCCGGATACACTCTCGTTACAAATCCGATATCTTCATCCGGTACCGTATAAGACGGCGCATTCAGCATAATCCCCCATGGCGTGTAAAGGTATTTATCTACACTGTCCATCGCACGAATTCCTTTTTCATAATCGGCTGCTCCCGAAAGAACCGCCCATGAATTGGACTCCAGATGAACCTTCCCCTCCTTATCCGAGTGAGTGCCGATTTTCTTACCATTTTTGGTAATGCCGCGAATAAACCACTCTCCGTCCCATAGCTCATCATTGCACACTTTTTTAACCTTTTGTGCCATTTCGGTATATTTCTTAATTTCCGCATCTCTGCCTAAATATTCTGCAAGTTCGAGAAAGTTCTCGATTGCCCAGTAGTGAAGGAAAGATACCATCGCACTTTCGCCGCCGCCCAGATTCAAGCAGTCGTTCCAATCCGCACGAAGCCCTTTGCATATTCCTGTCGCGCCGACCTGCTCAGCTGAAAAATCGAGTATCTTCATCATATGTTCATAAACGGTGCCTTCGCCGCCGTCCGCATAAGTAATTACCTGATCAATGAAGTCTTTATCCCCTGTCTCCTTTACGAATTCCACAATGGAGGATACAAGCCAAAGCGCATCATCGGAGCAAGCATCTTTAAGACCGTGCACAATATTGTTCTTGTCCGGGGACGGAATAACAGTAGGAGAATTAAACGGCTTTACTTCCGTATTCGGCTCAAACCATTCCGGTTGGAACAAATGCAAGCCGTATCCTTGCGATACGAGTCCGCGCAATAATTCTACGATTCGCTGTTTACATTTTGCCGGGTTGGAATGAGGAATCGTCATTGCGTCCTGCGCTGTATCACGGTATCCAAGACCGACACGTCCGCCCACTTCAATAAAGGAAGCAAATCTGGAAAACATGACATTGATCTCCGCCTGATATAAGGTCCAAGTGTTAATCAGCGTGTTCATCCCTTCATTGGGCGTATAAATCTGCAATTTTTCGAATTTTTTATTCCAATATTCTCTCAAATCCGCATAAACTTTATCTACAACGGACAAATCACTATATTTCGCTTTCGCCTTTTTGCCTTCTTCCCTCGTGCCCTCACCCAGCATAAATACAACTCTTACCTCTTCCCCCGGCTGAAGTACGATATTTTTCTGAAGAGAACCGCAATGGTTATTGCCGAGCTCATGAGAACCGCTGCATTGTCCCTTCTGCACCGCTATCGGGTTGTCTTCCGTATGGTACAGTCCCAAAAACTTATCTCTTAAGCAATCAAAACCGTCGGGGTCAAAATTGGAGGCAAAATATTGGTATCCGAACTCTTCATAGAATAAATCGTGCTCGATAATTCCATCTTCATAAGAAGAACCGGCGCAATATAAGCTCATCTGAAAGTTCTGATTGTCTATCATAATGTGATGGAAGGAGAATTCACAGTAGGAAAACAGACTCAAGTTTCGCGGTTTGTCATCCTCATTCTTAATCGTTACATCCCACAACTCCACTGCATCATTCAGCGGAACTACCAATGTCTGCGACGCTTTTATTTTGCTGTAATCACATTGAAAAACAGAATAAGACATACCGTGGCGGCATGTATATTTCGCTTCTTCTAACGATTTACCTACCGGCTGCCATGATATACTCCAGTAGTCCTCGCCGTCATTATCTCTTATGTATACATAGTGTCCCGGCCTGTCCATAGGAATGCTATTTCCGCGGAATCTCGTTACTCTGTGGTATTCCGGCGTCTTATAAAACATATATCCACCGGCAGTGTGGTTCACTACCACGCACATATCCTGTACACCAAGGTAATTGGTCCATGATGTAGGAATATCCACTCTGTCAATTACGTATTCGCGTTTCTCGTTGTCAAAATGTCCGTATTGCATCCACTCATCCTCCTAGTCTAATCCGTATATCCCCTATTTACAATGTACAGCGGAAGATACACCTATAACTTTTTCTTTATAAATTATATATCGCTAACGAGGATGGTCATATTGCTAAGTATGTTAATATTTGTATTTTGTTGTCCGTTTGTTCTCCTGACTATAACAATTCTTTATAAACTCTTAAAACATTCTTATAAAAAATTTTCTCCACGTCGTTTTGGGAAAATCCCGCCTTTTCAAGAGCCTCCGCAAGCTTTGGAAGGTACGAATAATCAGGCAGTTCTGCATGCCCGTCTATTCCGTCAAAATCACTCCCCAGACCGAGGCAGTCAATACCGCCGACATTCGTGATATATTTGGCATGATCTACAATTCCGGCAATTGTACCTGCGTTTTCCTCTCCTACTGATACCTCTGTCAGAAAATCCGGGCAGAAATTAAGCCCAATCACACCGCCTCGCAAAGCAAGCTTTTGTATCATATCATCGGTTAGATTCCTTACCCACGGGCATATTGATCTGGCATTGGAGTGGCTTGCCACAAAAGGTTTTTCTGTAACTTCAAGCACATCATAAAAGCCTCTGTCGGACAGATGGGAAACGTCGATAATCATTCCGATGCGCTCCATTTCCGTCACAATCTCTACGCCTTTATCCGTCAGCCCATTCTTTGTATCCGCAATCTTATAGAACGGAACACCTTCCCCCATACCCTGGTTTTCTAAAAGCTGCTTATGTCTGCGGTACGTTCCGGCACATATATTCGGATATCCTATCTCATTGGGATAATTCCACGTAAGCGTCATCATACGCACTCCCAGCCTATACATATCCCTAAGATAAGAGAGATTCCCTTTGCAGACAGCACCTTCTTCTACCGAAAGCAACGCCGATATCTTTCCTTCTTCCATATTCTTCTCTATATCCTTCCAACAAAAAACAGGAGCAATCCTGTCCCTGTTCTGTGCTAACTCCATATAGTATAAATCTGCCATTTGCATAAAATCCTCTAAAGGGTTTTCCGTCTTCCCCTTTTGAACAAAAATCGCAAAATTCTGAAGCAGGGCATCTCCTCTTTCCAGCTTTAGCAAGTCAATATGTCCGCTGTTTTCCAGCAGTCTTTCGTCCTTACCCTCTCTTTTCTTCCCGAACAAGCCGGAAATCGTATCACAGTGCATATCTACAACCTTCATTCCATATTCTCCCTTTAATATTCTATTATCTCCCGTCCCGCCAAATAAAGTTACGCCATTGTGCAATTTGTTCTTCCGTCATAAATCCGTTTGAAGTTCCCATAAATCCTATTTTATAAGAAGCAAAAAGAAGGGCGTTCTTAACTGCAAAAACAGAATCTTGCGTCTTGTTATAAAAATGAAGGAAGCACGAAAATAACGCGTTGCCGGCGCCCACCGTATTAACGAGTCCGTGTGTCTTTACCGTATTGTAATGAGCGATAATATTTTTGTTCTTATCGTATAATATGAGACCTTCCGCACCCTGCCCTAAAATAATAATCTCCGGACGGTATTTTACCGCCAAAGACTTTACAAACTCATATGGTTCCTCTATCAGATGATCGTCGCTCACATATAAAATATCAGCCGCTCTTAAATAATCTTCATTATAGCAAACCTTACTTTCCTGATATTCCCTTATATTTACGGCTATCGGCTTACGGAGTTCCTTTCCGATTTCTATTAAGGGACGGCAGAAATTCGCGTTGGATAAAACGAGCATTTCCGCCCTCGCTGCACGCTCTTTGAACAAGTTCAAATCATATTCGGTCTCCCTCAGATCCTTAATATCCTCAAATATCTGCTGGTTTCTGCCGTCATCATAAAATACGACCGCAGTAGGCGTATGGCAGAGCCGCGGCAGAATATAATCGGTCACGATCGTCACTTCACTTCCCTTGGGGTTAATAAGCTCCATGCTCTCATCCGCACCGACCATAGACATAAAATCCACAGAATTCCCAAGCCATTCCAGCGCCAGCGACTCATTGTAGGCATCGCCTCCGGTACTCGTATAAATCGTATTCGGTTTATTCGTCACCCCCAAATATTCTATCGGAATCTTATCCACCTTCACAATGGTTTCTTTTTGCACAATTCCCGCTACTAAAAATTTACTCATATCTACCCCTTCTCCGTCCTAAATGTAAGGCCCTTCGGCCGTCATACAATATTTAGCAATATTATAGCATATGTTCCGAATGTAGTCGACAAAGAACGGTTTATTCATGTATAATAAACTGCAGAAGACTTCGGAGGCTATGATGTAAATATGAAAGAAAAATTATATATGATCCCTTTAAACGATGCCGTAAACGCTGATGATGAATGTCCTTTTTGCCTTGTGGAACGAGATGTGGAACAGGATTTGTTAGATTTCGTATTAGGCTCCGGTTCCTCATATATGGAGAGCGATGTGCGGAGCATTACGGACAAGACCGGCTTCTGCCGGAATCACTTCAAGAAGATGTTTGACTATGGAAATACTCTTGGGAACGGTTGGATTCTGAAAACTCACTATATACTCATAAATCGGGAAATGCAGGAACAGTTCAAGTCTTTTGTTCCACAGAAATCATCTTTTATAAATAAGCTCAAGAAAAATGAGGAACGTCGTAATCCTATCGGTATTTGGACGAAAGAAAAAGAAAATTCCTGCTATATCTGTACGCATTTATGCGAAGCCTATGACAGATATATGGATACCTTTTTTGTTATGTATCAAAAGGATGATTCCTTTCGGGAGAAAATAGAAAACAGCAAAGGGTTTTGCCTTCATCACTTCGGAGACTTATGTGAAGCTGCCGAAAGCAAGCTGAGCGATAAAGAAAAGATGTCTTTTTACCCTGCAATGTTCTCACTTATGGAAAAAAATATGAAACGCATGGTCGATGACGTATCTTGGCTCGTAGAAAAATTCGATTACCAAAACAAAGACGCAGATTGGAAGAATTCCAAAGATGCCATCCAGAGGGGAATGCAGAAATTAAAAGGAGGCTATCCGGCCGATCCACCCTACAAAGCCTCCAAGTAGACTCGTTTTATTTTGATTTATTTATATGCTAACTGCTTCATCATGTCCAGGTAGCCGTTTATTTCTTCATTTATCATATCCGGATGAAAAGAGCCTTCAAAAAAACTCTCTTTCATCATGCCCTGAATCGCATATTCAATCATGCATAACAGCTTTGCGGGATCTGCTTCCGGTTTGAAGCGTGACAGATCCGCCTGATTCAAGATAGCTTCTCTTGCCTCCTTAAGAGTATTCTTCTTTTCCTCCGCGGCAATCAAAGCCTCTTTAACATTCTCATATTTTGTGCTGTCTATGAACTGCTGCATATACGGATAGTTCTTAAGTACATGAATTTTGGCCGCTTCTACCTGCTTAAGCAAAACAAAAAAGTCATTCTCATTCTTATTCACACGTGTGGTAAGCTCCAAGGTCATAAATCGAACGCTGTAATCGTAAAGAAACTCATAAAGTCCCAATTTACTTATAAAATAATGGAACAACAATCCCTTGCTTATTCCTGCCTCCGCCACAATATCATCGGTGCTTGCATGTCTGTAACCGTTTTCGGCAAAGACTTTCAGCGCGGCATTTATCATTCTATCCTGTTTTTCTTTTTTTAAATCAAAAAATTTCTCATTCACCGTATTTCTCAAATCCTTTTTTCGCTCGCTGTTGACTTTGTGAGTCGGATTTTAATATATCATATTTTCATGATAGATTCAATAAAGTTATATATTTAACAAAAAAATAATGGTTTTTTTATACATATTCTCTTTTCATTTTGAGAAAATAGTATTAATATATCTTTGTATATGTTTTTATAACCGCGAAATTGAAAGGAGTACTTATATGGCAAAAAAATTCGGTAAATTTTTGATGTTTACTGCTGTCGCAGGCGCTGCTGCTGCGGGTGTTTACTATTATTTACAGAATAAGAATTCTTCCTGTTCCGACGATTTGGATGACGATGATTTCGATGATTTCAGCGACGACCTTGACAGCGATACAGAAAAAGGGGACAGCACACGCAACTATGTTGACCTTCATTTGGAAAAAGCAGAAAATGCCGCTTCCGATGCCGTAAACCATTTGAGTGACGCCGCAACCGCTGCCGCTGACAATGCTAAGACAATAGCAAAGGATGCTGTAAATAATGCAGTGGAAACTGCCGAGTCAAAAGTAGAAGAATTCTTTGATGACGACAACGATAATTCTATATAATTCATTTTTAAAAAGTCTGGAATTACTTCCAGACTTTTTTAAGCATTTGAGCCCCTTCATAAATTTGCTCTTTACTCAGTGCCGCATATCCCAGGATTACCATGTTTTCTTTTCGTCCCGGAACAGCTTCTCCGATATAGGCTTCCGATAATCCGTATGCTTTTACTCCTGCGGCGGCTGCCACTTCTAAAAGTTCCTTTTCTTTTCGTCCCTTTTTATCATCAAGAAGTATATGAAGCCCTGCACCTTCTCCCGATACCTGGAATATTTCTTCCATATCCTTTAATTCGTTCAACAGTAAATCGTGTTTTTCCCTGTATATTTTTCTCATCTTATTCAAATGACGTTCAAAATGTCCTTTTTCAATAAACTCTCCCAATATGCGCTGATCGATTCTGGAAACAGTGGTAGAATAAAAAGAACATTTTTTTTCGTAGGTCTCCAGCAAAGGAATGGGCAGCACCATATAGCTTATACGAATCGCAGGTGCAATGGCTTTGGAAAAGGTTCCGATATAAATAACCTTGCCCGCCCAATCCGATGCCTGCAGAGACGGAACGGGCTTTCCCTTGAAACGGAATTCGCTGTCATCATCGTCTTCGATTAAATAGCGTTCTTCTTTTTCCTCCGCCCACTTCAGCAGCTCCATACGCCTTCCGATAGGCATGATAATCCCCGTCGGATACTGATGGGACGGCATGACATAAGCCACATCCGCTCCACTTTTCTTAAGCGCCTCAACACTCATGCCACTTACATCCAGTTCCACAGGGCTGATCTGATATGCAAAGGAATCGAAAATACGGTATGCTCTCTTGTAGGTGGGGTTTTCCATCGCTATTTTCACATGCCTCCCTAATATTTTCTCCAAAAGCATGAGCAAATAATCGTTTCCCGCACCTACGATAATCTGCTCCGGCATGCAGTTCACCCCTCTGGAGGAATAGAGATAGAGGCTGATGATCTCCCTTAGCTTCCGATCTCCCTTAGGAGAACCGGAAGCAAACATCTCGCTATTCGCATCTACAAGTATATTTTTAGTTATTTTTTTCCATGTAGAAAAAGGAAATGCGGTCATATCGATGGCATGGGGTGAAAAATCAAGCAAGAAGCCGGGTTCTTCCGCCTCCTTTTTAACTCTTACATTCCACGGCGCTACCTTCGCATTCTTACCTCTTTCACCTTCCAAAGCAAATATATCATCTATCTCGCATACGAAATAACCTTTGTACGGTCTGGACTCGATATATCCTTCAGACAGAAGCTGCCCATAAGCCATTTCCACTGTATTTCTCGATACAGCGAGAAATTCTGCCAAAGAACGTGTAGAGGGAAGCTTCTCACCTGTCAGAAGCTTCCCTTTTCTTATCTCTTGCTTAATATGCTCATAGATTTGCTCATATAAATGTTTCTCGTCATCCTGACGAAGTTCAATGGTCAAATCGTTCATTCTTCTTACTTTCCTGCATTTTTCAGCTTAACCTGCTTTACGATCTTCTCTTTCAGGGTACGCGCTTTTTCCTTCATTCTGGGATTCGTATTCGGAGAAGCGATAATCTGTGATATCAGCTTCGATGCTACATCGAATTGTTCAAACCTCATGGCAATTACCGATATCAAATAATCCACTGTCGGTTCATCCATACCGCACATAGGGAAGTTCTCCGTCTGTCTGGCGGCAAGAAAACCATCCAACGCATTTCTTAAAAATTCCTTTTCTTCGTCTTCTATCTGCTTCTTCTTCTCCGCATATTTGGGATCCTCTTTATTCAGGGATTCACCTTTCCCACGCAGAAGCCATGCAGTCTTCAGGCAAATATACGCCTTTTCACTGGGCTTCGCGCTTTTTACAATCGCATTAGCGAGAGTCAGTTTATAACGTTCCAAAGCATCATCATAAGTATATATCTCTTTATGCTCTGTAACCGGTTTAAACTTACTGGAAATCGCTTCTTTAATTCTCTTGGCCTGCGGCGAAGTAATAAATTTAAAATATCTGCTAAGTGCCGCATATCCGCAGCTCGGACACATGATAATATCATATTTCAACAAATCTACATGCTCATACTTGGGACGCAAATCAATATCCGTTCCTATTAACTTCGCCTTACCTATTTTTACGGTTCTTGTCTTAAACTCTTTGTCACAAATAGGACAGGTAAAAGTCTTATCAAATAAAAAATCCTGTTCCTGAACGACTGGTTCTTCTTCCGCCTTTACCCCTTCTTCCGCTTTTACTTCTTCCTTCTTTGGCTTTTCATATAAATCCATATTTTCCAAGCCGCCCAAACCAAATTGTCCCAACCCCGAAAGTAATCCAGACATACTCAACCTCCAATATATATTCTTTTATCTTTTAGTTCTTTGGCAGTACATAAGAGCTCTTTAAGGATACAATCCTATTAAATACAAGACTATCCGGCTTTGAATCCTTTTCATCCACGCAGAAATATCCCTGTCGCACAAACTGGAAGCTCTCCAACGCCTTTGCGGAAGCTAACGCCGGCTCCAAATAGCATTCCTTCAATACAGTCAAGGAATTCTGATTCAAATTCAGACTGCCGTCTTCATTGTACACCCCTTTGTCCTCATCAATAATGTTTTCATACAATCTGACTTCTGCTTTTACTGCCTGATTCGCAGGTACCCAGTGAATGGTTCCCTTTACTTTTCTTCCGGTAAAGCCCGAACCGCTTCTTGTCTCCGGGTCATAAGTACAGTGAATCTCGGACACTTTTCCGTCTTCATCCTTTACATAATCCGTGCAGGTTACAAAATAAGCATTCATCAGTCTAACTTCATTGCCCGGATACAGACGGAAATATTTCTTAGGCGGTTCTTCCATAAAGTCTTCCCTGTCGATATAAAGCACTTTGCCGAAAGGAACCTCTCTCGTACCCATTTCCTCATTTTCCATATTATTAGGAACAGTCATCATCTCTGTCTGATCCTCCGGATAGTTGTCAATAATCAATTTGACTGGGTCGAGCACCGCCATCATTCTCGGCTTCTTTAACTTCAAATCCTCTCTGATGCAATATTCGAGCATCGCATAATCAACGGAAGAATTACTCTTTGAAACGCCGCATAAATCTACGAACATCTTAATTGACTCCGGCGTAAATCCTCTTCTTCTGAGAGCCGCAATGGATACGAGCCTAGGATCGTCCCAACCGTCAACAATCCCATCTTCCACTAATTTTTTAATATATCTTTTCCCTGTTACGACATTGGTCAAATACATTTTAGCAAATTCAATCTGCTTAGGGGGATTCGGATAGTCCAGTTCCCTTACTACCCAGTCATAAAGAGGTCTGTGATCCTCGAACTCAAGCGTACAGATGGAATGTGTAATACCCTCGATAGCATCCTCAATCGGATGAGCAAAATCATACATCGGATAGATACACCACTTGTCGCCCGTATTATGATGCGTCATATGCGCCACACGATAAATAATCGGATCGCGCATATTGATGTTGGGCGATTTCATATCTATCTTTGCACGCAGCACTTTCTCCCCGTCTTTATACAGACCGTTTTTCA
>JAAYNW010000052.1 GCA_012520655.1 Clostridiales bacterium
CACTTCTCATATTGGCGGTAGCTATCAGTCCGGCTATGACCCTCATCATATGCGGTGTTTTAGGCATTATTTTGCTGGTGAATAAAAAGGTTCTGGGTCCTGTTCTTCGAAGGTTCGGACATGAGGTACAGACTAACAGCGCTCTTACCACGAAGTGGATTATGCAAGCGGTCAACGGAATGAAGGAAACGAAAGTGCTGAATAAGGAACGGTATTTTGTGGAGCAATACGAGAAGAGCGCGGGCAGATTGAATACGATTCAAAAGAGACAGAATTCCATGCAGAATATTCCACGCCTTACCATAGAAACAGTATGTATGTGCGGGATTCTCGGAATTGTGGCGGCTTTTCTTGCTGTCGGAAACAACATCGGGGAGATGATCAAGCAGGTAGGCATGCTGGCAGCGGTTGCGATTAAGCTTATGCCCAGCGCCAATAAGCTTTCCACCTATATTAATAACATTGCTTATTACGAACCGTCTCTTAGCGCTGTGGAGGACATTATCATCCGAAGCCATGAGAAGGACAGCAATACCGATATTCTGTTCTTAAAAAGTGAAGAAATCGATCCCATGAACTTTGTAAATGAGGTAAAGCTGGAAAATATTACGTATGCCTATCCGAATACGGAGATTAATATTTTAGAGGATGCGAGCGTGTCTATTCCCATCGGGAAATCCGTCGGTTTTATCGGGCCTTCCGGTGCGGGCAAGTCTACTACAGTAGATATTCTGCTGGGACTTTTGCATCCCCAGAAAGGCAAGGTAACCGTAGACGGAGTGGATATCAGAACGAATCTTCCCGGCTGGTATGCGAAGATTGGATATGTTCCGCAGATGATATTCATGCTGGACGATACGATTAGAAATAATGTGGCATATGGCGTGGATGAAGAGGATATTGACGACGATAAGGTATGGTATGCTCTGAAGGAAGCGCAGATGGATGAGTTTGTGCGAGGGCTTCCCGAAGGACTCGATACGAGCATCGGCGAACGGGGAGTACGTATATCCGGCGGACAGAGACAGCGTCTTGGCATTGCGAGAGCATTGTATACGGAACCCGATATCATGCTCTTCGATGAAGCGACATCGGCACTGGATAACGATACCGAACAGGCAATTATGGAAGCTATCGAAAGACTTCATGGTAAAAAAACACTTGTTATTATTGCCCATAGACTGACTACCATAGAGAAATGCGATGCCGTTTATCGAGTGGAAAATCAAGTTTTTAAAAAGGAACGTTGATTCCGGAAAGGAAAGTCTGAAAAAGATGAGCGAATATAAAAATGGCAGATTGCAGCTGCCGAATGTAACTTTGGCGGCGATGACCAGCGTTAATGTGAAGAAAACGATAAAAGCGCTGGAATATAGCATGAAAGGCATTGATTTCGGCGAAGTACTGCTGATCACCCATAGGAAGCCGTTCTTTCTGCCGAAGGGGATTACGTACAAGCATATTGCCAAATTAAAAACAATCGATCACTTTAATTATAATATGATTTATAAAATACATGAATATATTCGTACGGATTTTATGTTGCTCGTTCACTACGATGGCTTTGTGGTGAATCCTGATATGTGGCGCGACGAATTCCTGGATTACGACTACATCGGTTCCCCGTTCCCGCTTCCGAAGGATGACTTTTCCTATAGAGATGCGGACGGAAATATATGCCGTGTGGGGAACAGTGTATCTATCCGAAGCAAACGACTGTTAGAATTTCCGGAAAAAGAGGGGATTCCGTTTGAAGCTGACCACGGATTTTTCAATGAGGACGGGTTTATATGCTGTAAAAACAGGCATTTGTTCGAGGCGGCGGGGATGAAGTATGCACCTCTCGAAGTTGCCAAATACTTCGGACATGAGTCCATGATACCGGAGGTTGCCGGTATCCGGCCCTTTGTGTTCCACAAGTGGGCAGGAACGAATGCGGAATATCCCAGGTTTTAGAAATATATAAAGAGGGGAAATGAATAACTTGGAAAAGAAAGAAAAGATATACATTTGCTTAAGCATTTTACTATTAGCCTGGATGGCAGTGTTTGCGTTTGTTAACGGAAACTGTCAATCTTTCTGGGCGGACGAACTAGCCTCCATGGGATATATAAGAAGCGGGATTAGCCTCAGAGAAATGTTATTATCCTATCTTCATGTAGACACGAATCTGCCCTTATACTCATTGATATTATACGGAGTTTACAGAATAGTTCCTTATGGTGAAAAATTTCTGCTTATCCCGTCTATCTTATTTTGCATTCTCGGGATTGCGGTGTTGGCCTTGGCTGCTAAGAAAATAAAAGGAAGTAGTGCGGGGTTTCTAACAGTATGTATTGGTACGGCTTCGTCGGCCTTATTGTGGCAAGGGGCATGGGAGATGCGATGTTATGCATTGGTATTCTGTTTGTCTTCCCTCACCCTATTGGCTTATATAAACAAAAGTCTGGAAAATAATAAAAAGAATGTTGCTATATACGGCACGGCCATTTTCTTGATTTTATGGAGTCACTGGTTTGCACTTATTCTCGTAGCTTGCTACGGGCTGGCAGATTTGATTCTTATGATAAGAAAAAAAATCGGCTGGAAAAATATTATTCCTTACTTAGCAGGCGGAGTCAGTCTTTTGCCTTGGTTTATTATCGTATTTCTTAATCAGCAGAAGAATATATCCGATTATTGGACGACGGCTCCGATATGGAAAAATACTGTATGGACGGTATTATTTTTATTGAGCGGGAGAAGGAGTCTATGGTATATCTGTCTATTGTCGTGTATCGCTCTTGTCGGATGTTTGCTGTATAAGGTTTTTATTAAAAAAGAAAAAAACATAAATGCAGGAGAAATATTCTGTGCACAATGTGTTTTTGCTGTAGTGTGGGTCATCGGAATTATTTTTATATATAGTTATTTTATTAATCCGCAAGGCTCTATGTATGTGGATCGATACTTTACAATAGTCATGCCGCATATTTTCCTGATTACCGTTTACGGAATAGGAAAAATAATCGATGTGGCAAAATACGTGGTCCGAACGTTAATAAGTAGGGACTCTATTGCGTTTAAGCTCTTAAACCGGGGAGTAGTAATTCTTGTAGCCATATGGATGATAGTTGAACTCGGCTTATGCTACAGGGATAGTTATATTGCAATAAGGAAACCGATGGAGGACTATAGGGCGGCGGCGGAATTATTAATTAAGGACGGAGGGATATGGAAGGAGAACTCCTTGTTCATAGGAAAAAACAGATATTGCATGTTCGACGGTTTTGTGGATTATTACTTTATAAAAAGAGGACTGGGCGAACCCTATCACATTATGGACGGTGGAGTTCATTTGCCGGAAGAAACCAGATTTTATCCGAATTATGAGATGAAGGGGAAGGAATGGATTCTTCAGCATGATAAAATATACGTACTTAAAATTCATATGGGAATGGAAGACGATTTGAAGAAGATCATAGAAGAATATTATTCGGTGATTCAAAGTGGTGAAGAAAATGGCATTGAAATTTGGCAAAGGAAATGAGAGGGCAAATAATGGTTTACGATAGTTTCCAGTTTTTTAACGAGTTAGACATTCTGTTGCTTAGAATGCATATTTTGAACGATGTGGTAGACAAATTTGTTATCAGCGAATCCACGGTAACATTTTCCGGCGATTCGAAACCGCTTTTCTATGCGGAGAACAAAGAAATGTTCAAAGAATTCGAGCATAAGATCATTCATAATGTGGTGGAAGACACGCCGATGGACTGCGATGCCTTTACAAGAGACCATCATCAGAAATGTGCCGTAGCAAGGGGACTTGCAGGTTGTAAGCCCGAAGATATAGTAATATTCAGCGATGTGGATGAGATTCCCAATCCCGAGACACTAAGGGAACTGCTTCCTAAGGTGGAAGACGGGAAGATATATATGCTGGCGCAGCGGCTTTTTTATTGCTATTTGGATATGGAGGAGGTCTCAGGCAGACTGCTTTCGGTAACGGGAGATTTCGACGGTGTGGAGAAGCCGATGTGGCTCGGCACAAAGGTGTGCCGCTACAGCATGCTCGAACACTATACGACGGAAGAACTAAGAAACAAGGAGCAGAAAGCTATCGGCATAAGAGTTCCTAACGGCGGCTGGCATTTCAGCTATATGGGCGGAGCTAAGAATCAGTCCGTAGAAGAACGGGTCAAATATAAGATAAAAAGTGCGGCGCATCAGGAATATAATAACCGCTCCACACTATCCAAGGTAAGGAATAATATTAAGAAACATCAGGATATCTTCGGCAGGGATGCGCAGATGGTACAGGTAAAGATAGATGAGACGTTTCCGGCATATTTGCGGGAAAACATAGATAAGTATCGGCATTTGCTCTATAAGGAACCGAAGTGGTATGATTTTATTTTAAGAAAATTGAGGAACGGATTATAATGAAAAAGACAGATAATTTTTTTCTCATTCATAATTTCAATACGGTTCCGGAGGAGATTCTCGAATATTGCGAGAATTATCTTATTGTGGATGCCTCTACGGAAGCGGATATAGAGCCTCGGCTTCGGGCGCAGAAGCTTCATTATGTACACATAGACAATACGGGGCACAATATTACGACTTACTTTGATTATTTTGCGGATCATTATGAGGATTTGCCCGAAGTGATATGTCTTTGCAAGGGTAACATGCTGGGACGCCACTGTTCGAAAGAATATTTTGAAAGAGTATATGACAATAAATACTTTACATATCTCTATGAAGATAGGGGCAGCCGGGATAGGTTCTCAAAGGTCACCGCGGCGAACCCTCGAACAGAAACGAGCAGCATATCCAGTCTTATCTCTGAGAGCCAGTATATTGAAGAGAATACTTCATGGTATGTGGATTCACCCAATCATCCGCACAGATACTTCGATAATTTCGATGAGTTACTGACCTTTATATACAAGGATCCGGTAATCCCCAGATATTGTTTGTTTTCACCGGGTGCTTGCTACATTGTAAGACGGGAACAGATTAAAAAACATAGTCCGCTATTTTACCGTAATCTGAACAAAATTATGAATTATGGATTGAATCCCAATTTCCCGTCTGAGGCGCATATGGTAGAGAGAATGCTCCCTGTAATCTTTGAAGCGGCTTATGCGGAAAATCAGTGGATGAATGACGAGAGAGCATTCGATGAAAAATTATCGGAATGCATGGACATTATAAAGAAAAAAGACGATTGGAACGGAAAACGATTCAAGAGGCTGCGCCGGTTATTCGGACAATAAACAGTAAAGAGCAAGGAATCGGAGAAGGTAATAACATATGATCGGAACGGAATTTTTGAAAGGACAGGGACTTGGCAATCAGCTGTTCTGTTATGTATCGGCAAGGTGCATCGCGACGGATCTCGGCTACGAATTCGGAACAGCAGGGCAGGAGCAGCTTGCCGTGAATATCCATAGTAAGAAAGGAATGTATTTTATGGATATGGATTTGGGGCGGCCTGTTCTTGATATAAGCGGTTTTGACATTTACAGGGAGGCGGAGGAGAGACTGTATCTGAAAAGCTGTGTCCATGACATGACCTATGGGTGCTATGTGTCAGGAGCGGACGAGAGATTGTACCAAATCGGTGACAATACACTTATTTACGGAAATTTTCAGTCAGAGAGATATTTTCGCCATCATCGGGAAGCCATAAAAGAATGGCTGAAGGTAAAGGAAGAATACGATTCTTACGAGTTCTCCAAAGAGAACCTGTGCATAATGAATGTACGGGGCGGAGAATATGTGGATAACAGGACTCTTTTTCTAAGAAGAAAGTATTGGCTGGACGCCATGAAAAACATGCGAAGTATCCGTCAGGATATGGAGTTTATGATAGTGACGGATGATGTGGAGGCAGCAAAGAGGCTTCTTCCTTCTATACCGGCCTATCATTTCGATCTGGCCAAGGATTATGTGACGATAAAAAATGCAAGGTATTTGATTTTATCCAATTCCACTTTCGCTTTTTTCCCGGCTTTTACAAGTGAAACGGCAGAAAGGATCATTGCTCCCAAGTATTGGGCGAGGCATAATGTGTCGAATGGATATTGGGCTTCCGAGCAGAACATTTATGAGAATTTTATATACCAGGATAGACAGGGAAGATTGTTTACGGCCGAAGAATGCCGCGAAGAGTTGAAAAAATATAAAGAAAAAGAAAATAAATCAAGAAGCGATAGGCGTTATAAAGATAGAGAAATAAGGATGCGGGCGGCAGAAGACCGTATTCTGTACTATGTGGATAAGGCAGTAGGAAAAGTAAGAGGAATGATATAATGGCAAAGGTATCTGTATGTATTCCTGCATATAATAATGAGCAGTCGTTAAGAAGATTGCTCGAGTCGGTGGAAATCCAGACTTATAGAGACTACGAAGTGATTATCACGGATGACTCGGAAGATGACCGGATTGCGAAGCTGACAGAAGAAAAAAAATATATACAGTATTTCAAAAATCAGAAAAGGCTTGGGGCTACGGCCAACTGGAACGAGGCAATCGGAAGAAGTCACGGAGAATACGTAAAAATTATGCACCATGACGATTGGTTTACCGATAAAAACAGTCTTCAGGCCTTTGTGGATATGCTGGAAGAACACCCGGAGGCCGATATAGCCTTCTCAGGTACCGTGCAGGTGGAAGAGAGGAATTCGTTTGCCAGACATATAAGCAAAGACAGTGTCCGGCTTATAGAAGCGGATTACCGCAATCTGTATCTCGGTAACACGATTGGAGCGCCCAGTGCCGTAATAGTGAGAAGAAGCAGCAAGGCCGGCGGAAACGAAAACATCTTTTTCAAATATGATGAGAGCTTGAAATGGCTCGTCGATATGGAATATTATATGTGCATACTCCAAAATAATCCTCGGTTTGTATATACAGAGAAACCGCTTATATCCATAGGTATAGGAAGAGAGCAGCTAACGGAACAATGTCGGGATGACAATGAGCTGAACGCATATGAGTACGGGTATATTTTTGACAAATATAATTTGAAACAAGAAGAGATATACAGAAAAAAACTGGTAGAAGTTTTCGCGCAAGCGAGGAAGAGCTCAAAAGATATTAAAGAACATGGAATTGCGGGAAGGGAATACAAACGAGCATTGGCAGGTAAGCTTGTCAGCAAAATAAAATGGAAGCTGACACATACTTGAAGTTTTTTTATGAAGAAAACAGTGTAATTTCAATGCAGAGTGAAGAGCGGATTAAAACGTATAGTTAATAGATAATAGATAGTTAATAGATAATAGATATAAGAAACGAGGTAGCCGTGAATAAGGATGTAAAAAGCTTAGAAATAAAATGTGTAAAAAGTCTAATAACCGGAAGCGAATTTACAGCGGAAAACATAGGAATTTTAGTTCTCTACCTGAGCGTAGTACTGGAGATTCTAATCGTAATTATAGATAAAAGCAATTACACCAACCCGATAGAGGGACAACTGTTTCGGGTTACGTTCCTGCTCGCTTCCATGAAGGTGCTGCTTACAAAATATACGAAAAAAGAGTGGCTCGTTTTGATAGCCTTCGGACTTCTCGGCCTTGTGTCCTATAAGTTAACGGGGCGCAATGAGATACTCCGCATTGTCGTATTTGTTGCAGCTTGCAAGAATGTAGACATGAAGAGACTGTTAAAACTTGTATTTTACATGACCTTATCAGGCTGTATGCTGCTAATATTATTATCCGTGAGCGGAATATACGGAAGATTAGCTTTGGAAGCGGATTTCGGCAGGGGCTATGTGCAGACCAGATACTGTCTGGGAATCGGACATCCCAATGCTCTTCATTGTATGTTTCTCATGCTGGCGGCTTTAGGATTATATTTGTATAATGACAAGATGAGGTGGTATTATTATATTATCCTCTTTTTACTTAATTACGGCTTGTTTGTGCTGACTGATTCGAATACCGGTTTTCTGATGAGCACGTGTGTGATAGCGGGCGCTTTCATTGTAAGATACTGGAAGGGCTTAAGAAAGCAATTGTGGGCTTATGGCGCAGGGGTGGCAGTGCTATTATTCTGTGTCGTATTCTCTGTTTTGGTTGCGGATAGCAGAGTGGCAAAGCCTGAGAATTATTGGTTTGCAAGCCGATGGGTTGCAGAAGCGGAGACCCATTTAAACGGTAGAATTATGGATTTGTATTACGGCTCGATAGATCGGGAGGGAACGACTGCTACGTGGTCGCTGTTTTCGGTGCCTGAGAACCATTATTATTTCGATATGGGATTTGTCAGACTGTTCTATTGGTATGGAATAATTCCGGCAATTATCTATACCGTCTTGCAGGTACTCCTTATCCGGCAATTTTATAAGAAGAAGGATGCCATGGGACTTGTAGTTATAACTGTTTTTGCCGTATATACGGTAGTAGAGGCTCATTTGGTGTCTGTATATATAGGCAGAAACTATATATTGTTTTTTATGGGAATGTATATGAGCGGGATGCTGGGCTTAAGGAGCGAAAAGGAAGAGAATATACTGAATGCATGGAAACTGCTTGACAGAAGATATTCATAAGATACGGTTGCCGGACTTTGGAAGGGAATGGTTGGGATTATGAAACAGAAAAATAAGATTATAGAAGTATACGGTTTATGGTTTGCGGACTTAGTATGTATAGTGATTTCTTTCATAGCCGCAACTTATATTCGCTTTGGTAACTTCTCAGATATGGGAGACCAAAACGTACATTTTCTTGTATGCTTATGCCTGATGCTTTTTGGAACCGTCTATAATTTTTTTATTGATTGGAATAGAAATTTCTTAAAAAGGAGTCTATGGAAAGAGGCATATGCCGTACTGCAGTACAACGCCATTATGATTCTGGTAGTTACCTTCCTTATGGTGCTTGTAAAATGGGCGGATGTTTTTTCGCGTCTTGTGTTGGGATATTTCTTTATTTTGAATTTCTTTTTCTGCCTGGCTGTGCATATGGGTGTAAAAAAGTTTTTAAACAAGTATTACTCTTCGGAGCAGAATTCCGTAAAAGCTATGGTAGTAACGCAGAGCGACCTTATTGATTCTACACTGGACCGGTTGGAAAAGGAACTGGATATTTACTATCAGGTGGTTGCGCTCGTGTGCGTGGACAAGAATCTGAAAGGGGAGACAATAAGAGGAATTCCCGTAGTTGCCGGAAAGGAAGATTTGATTGAAGTCGCAACGCAGATGGCATTAGACGAGGTGTTTTTAAGCCTGCCTGATATCTCCCGGAACAAGCTGGAAAATATTATCCGAGGATTCGGGGACATGGGAGTGAATTGTCATTATAATCTGGAACTTCCGGGGATGGAAGCCAACCGAAGCAAGGTGGACACCTTCGGAAATTATACGGTCATTACCTATACTCGTTTCCAAAGCAGCTACAAGAGAATGTTAATAAAGCGGTGGATGGATATTATCGGAGGACTGGTGGGGATATTAATTACCCTTATTTTCCTTCCGTTTGTAGCAGGTGCGATTAAGCTGGATTCCAAAGGGCCGGTGTTCTTTTCTCAAGTCAGAATCGGACGAAACGGAAGAAGGTTTAAAATATATAAATTCCGTTCTATGTATATGGATGCGGAGGAGCGTAAAAAAGAGCTGGAAGAAAAGAATGAGATGCATGGATTTATGTTTAAGATAGAGAATGACCCACGCATCACAAAGGTGGGGGCTTTTCTTAGGAAAACGAGTATCGATGAGCTTCCCCAGTTCTATAATGTATTCAAGGGCGATATGAGTCTGGTAGGGACAAGGCCTCCTACACAGGACGAATTCGAGAAATATAATCAATATTACCGCCGCCGCATCAGCATGACTCCGGGGCTTACCGGGATGTGGCAGGTAAGCGGAAGAAGCGATATTGAAGATTTCGACGATGTGGTAAAGTATGATTTGATGTATATAGATAACTGGTCTCTGAAACTGGATATTAAGATACTGTTTCAGACCGTTGGCGTCGTTTTGTTTGGAAAAGGAGCG
Source organism: Clostridiales bacterium (assembly GCA_012520655.1). Taxonomy (GTDB): domain Bacteria; phylum Bacillota; class Clostridia; order Lachnospirales; family Lachnospiraceae; genus Kineothrix. The sequence goes on from JAAYNW010000052.1 coordinate 9,995, forward strand.
AAGTAATGAATCTGGTAATCGACTGCTTTAAGCTTGTGAAGGGTGCGGGAAAGAGTATCGGTATATATAATCTGGCAAAGAGCGTTACTCTGCACTTGGGAGAGCGCGCAGAGAGTGAAGCCGATGGAACGCGGGTCAATTCAATCATTGTGCTCGGTAATTCATATAACAAAAAAGATTTTGACGTGCCGGGCGTAACCTTCGTGGAACTGAAAGGGAATCCTCTGAATAAAATTTATTGCATTCTATGGGAATTGTTCCTTGTGCCTTGGTATGCAAAGCGGTATGGGGCCGACAGGATATTGTTTCCCAGAGGTTTTGCCCCCTTTGGCATTGCTAAGAGGCTTGCTTCCGGTGCCGGAAAAGAAATAAAGGACACGATTATCATTCATGACTTAATTCCTTTTTTTTATGATAAATATTACCCGGGCGTTTTTAATAAGTTTGAAAATGCATATATCATGAACCGTTTAAAGGCCTCCATAAAGCAGGCGGACCGCGTTATAACTATATCGGAGCATTCGAAAGAGGATATCCTTGATAAGGTTAAGGGATGTGAGAAGAAAATAACGGTTATTCATAACGGATTGAATGATGTATTCCATAACGATACGGGAAATGACAGTCAGGGGGCGGAATATATTGTGGCTATGACCTCCGGGCTGCCTCATAAGAATGCAAAAGGTGTATTAAAGGCGTACGAGGCATATTATTCGCAAACCAAAGAGCAGGGAAAGGTTCCGCTGTCGCTTGTTGTAATCGGAATCGCGGATACATCTCCATATGCGGAGATGGACGGTGAGGCGAAGAGCCATGTAAGATGCTACAAGTTTTTTGAAAATTTTGAGGAGATGTGCAGGCTGGCAACAGGAGGAAAGGCGTATCTGTTTCTCTCTTATGCGGAAGGATTCGGCTTCCCGCCGTTAGAAGCAATGCAGATGGGTATTCCCGTTGTATGCTCTGACAGAAGTTCGCTTCCTGAGGTTGTGAAAGATGCAGGAATTCTTGTAGATCCCGATGATACGGCAGCAGTGGCAAAGGCGCTTATCCAAGTTCTTACGGTTGGGAAACTGCGAGAAGAGCTGATAGCAAAGGGCTTTGAGAACATTAAGAGATTTTCTTGGGAAACCAGAACGGATCTATATTGGAAGGAATTGTTTCGGTGAGTAGATTACTTATATATGATACATCTAATTTCATAGATTTTCCGATCGGCGGGCAGCTGACGAGCATCGGCAACTTTTTGCACTTCCTGTGCGAAGAGCATCCGGAACGGACTGATGATATAATGTTGGTAGGCGTCACCTTGGAACCCTCCGAATTAGGGAAAGTAAAAATGCTCGAATTGTACGGAAGGCAGATTAATTTTCTTCCGGTAGCTGTGGCGGAGAGGGATCTCGGTAATACCGTCAAGTCCTTGCGGCTGCAGTATGCGAAGGGCTTGTTAAAGTTCAAAAAAATGTTGAAAATTACAAGAAGGGATTGCAATTATATTCACGCACCGGAAGCTTACGGTATAGTAAAGCTTTTTTCGATAGGGTTTCAATGCGTTATCTTTTCCCATGGCAGTTACTTCAATATGGAACGGGGATTTAGGTTTTTTCAGAAAAATGTACTGATAAAGAAGGGATTTGTAGCGTATCTAAAATGGATGTTAAAAAATGCCGATATGATATTCTTGCTTGATAAGGATAGCCTGAGAGATTATGCGCCCTATAACGATAACCTGGTAGAGGTCGTGAACTCCATCGTATGTCCGCAGATTGCCGGAGGCCGGCACGAATTGAAGCATGGAAGGGTAAAGGAGATTCTGTTTGTGGGACGCCTTTCCAAAGACAAGGGAGTGGTTCCGATTATTCATGCCATAGCAGGAAAAGAGGGTTTGCCCGGTATGGAGGGGCTGCATCTCACAATCGTGGGAAACGGGGAGGAATATAACCGACTTATTCGTTATGAAAGCGAGCGCGTGCATTTCACGGGAGCGGTTGCTCCGAGGAGGGTGAAGGAATATATGGAAAAAGCGGATATACTCGTAATGAATTCTGCTTTTGAAGGAATTCCTATGACGATATTAGAGGCCATCAGCTATGCTCTTCCCGTTATTAGCACGAATGTGGGGGGAATAGGGCAAGTGCTTCGCTTCGGACAAGATTCGGAAGAAACGGACGGAACGGCGGAAAGCATACAAGGAGCGATAAGAAGGATTTCAGATAGCTATGACAGCTATTCGAAGAATGCCTACGATAATTCCAAGGCTTTCGATTACAGATGTGTCAATAAAAAAGTGTATGAGTTATTGAGCATCTATTGGAGGGCATAAGGCAGGTAGTCGGATGGACAATAAAAAAGTAAGTATTATAGTTCCGGTATATAATGCGGAAAAATATGTTGAGAGGTGTCTTAGGAGCCTGCTTGAGCAAACCTATGGGAATACAGAAATAATAATCGTCGATGACGGTTCCACAGACGGCAGCGGACAGATATGTGATGCATTCGCATTAAAATATGATAAAATAAAGAAAGTTCATGTTGAAAATTCCGGTGTATCCGCGGCAAGAAACAGAGGAATGGATGAAGCGGAGGGCGATTTCTTCGCTTTTGTTGATGCGGATGATTATTTGGAAAAAGATGTGATAGCCCATCTGGTAAAGCTGCTGGAGGAGACGGACAGCGATATTGCAGGGTGTGAATTCCATACATTTTCAGAGGGAATGGCGGAAGGAATCCTGCCCAGTGAAAAGATTACGGTGGAAGTTCTCGACGGAAAAGAGTTTATAGAAAAAGGGATTCTTGCCGGAGATACAAGATGTTGGGCAAAGCTTTATACGAGAGAGGCCGTTGCTAATAAGCGTTTTGAACAGGGGCTTACAATCGGAGAAGACATGCTTTTTCTGTTAGAGCTCGTGCGGGAGGATGTGAAAGTCTGCCGGAGCTCCTATAAAGGCTACGGATATTTTGCAAATGAATCCGGTGCCATGAAGCAGCAATTTAGAGAAAGCTATATGGATCAGATTCTTTGCTGGAAGAAGGCAGAAGAGCAGGTGGGAAAGATTCCGGAGTTGCGGGCAAAAGTCATATCTATTTTGATGATTTCCATTATGCTGGTGGTCGGGAAGCTGGCAATTCTTTCCCCCGAAGAGAGAGCGAAGTACGCCGGTTATATAAAAGTCTGCAAGGAAGAAATGAAAAGATGTAAAAAAGTACGCGGAGCCTATAAAGAACTTTCCTTAGGGTATAAGGTTAAAACGATTGTTTTTGACATGTGTCCCGAAGTATATATAGGTGCTTATCATGTATTCAAGGGTAGAAAATAATAGTAAAGAGGGAAAATAAATGAGGGAACAGATTGAACGGCTGGAGGCGGAAGCAATATTTGTAATGCTGCACTACCATGAACGAACGGGAAAGCAAAAAGTAAAGGATATGGTAAAACGGGCAGCAGGGCGTTATGTCCCCCCTAAAGATTATATATCCTGGCCGACAGGGCTTATTGCCAATGCTTTTATGGAGAATTGTGACAGGTGGAAAAACAAAGAAAAAGTCCTCGCGGCGCTCGAAGCTTATTTTGACCGTTGGATAGAAAAAGGAATGCCTATATATTACATGGACGACGTACTGTGCGGCATGGCTCTCCTCACGTTATATAAAATGACGGGAAAGGAAAGATATAAGGCCGGTGTGGATAAAATGGCAGATTATCTGTATACGATAGAAGAAAATGATGCGGATGCCAAGGGGAGTCTTCCCTATCGCCCGTCACAGAAGAACTTCCATATATATGTGGATGGGATCGGGATGATATGCCCTTTTTTGTGCAAATATGGTGTGGAATTCAAAGATGACAGGGCAGTACAGCTTGCCGTAAAGCAAATAAAGAATATGTTGGAATACGGCATGGATGAAAATATATTCCTTCCTTATCACGGATATATGTATGAAAGCAGGATAAAATATGGTATTATTGGCTGGGGGCGTGCTGTCGGGTGGCTGCTTATGGGAATGGCAGGCATCCTTTGCTTTTTACCGAAGGAACACTCCGATTATCGTTATATCAAGGGGGAGTTTGAGAGAGTGGTAAGCAGCGCATACCGATATCAAAAAGAAAACGGAGCCTTTGCATGGCAGCTGGAAGCGGTGGAAGGGCCGGAGGACAGTTCGGCGACCGCGATGATAACATCGGCGGTTTTAAAAGGAATATGTGCGGGAATTATAGATGAAGGTAAAGACATATACGGAGAAAAGGTAAAGAAGGCAGCCGAATTTCTCGCAGGTTGTGAGAATGGCGGCAGAATATCCGCCTGCTCCGGCGAGTGCAAGGGATTCTCGGAATATCCGCAAATCTACGGGGCATATCCGTGGTCATTGGGGCCGGGACTGGAAGTACTCTTGCACGAAGGATGAATATGTCATAAAATGTGTGGAAGGATGTAAACGGATATGATCATTATACAGGTTGCGGGCGGACTGGGCAATCAACTGCAGCAGTATGCTTTGTATCAGAAGTTCTTAAGCCTTGGCATAGAAGTAAAATTGGATATTTCTTGGTTTACGGAGGATGGACGGCAGAGCGGCGTATATGCGAAGCGGGAGTTGGAGCTTAATTACTTCGACGGACTGGAATATGAAGTATGTACGGAAGAAGAAAAACGAATGCTAATAGGAAATAAGAGCCTATTGGGAAAAGTAAAAGGAAAACTGTTTTCAAAATCCAGGAAAATTTTTTATGAATCGGATATGTATCATCCGGAAATCTTTGGCTTTCGCGATATGTATTTATGCGGTTACTGGGCTTGTGAAAAATATTATGAGGATATCATGAGCCTCCTTCAGGAGAAAATCAAGTTCCCGCCAAGCGGTAATCCGGAAAACGAAAAGACCGCACAAAGAATGGAAAATGAGGAATCCGTCAGCATCCATGTGAGAAGAGGAGATTATCTCGATGCCAAGAATCTGGAAATGTTCGGAAATATATGTACGGAAGAATATTATGCAGGTGCGATAAGACAAATAAAGCAGATTTATCCAAGCGCACATTTTTATTTATTTACGGATGACGAAGAATATGCACGAGAAAAATATACGTCGGACGAGTATACAATAGTATATTGGAATAAGGGTAAAGACAGCTTTTATGATATATGGCTGATGAGCAGATGCAAGCATAATATATGTGCCAACTCGACCTTCAGCTTCTGGGGAGCCAGATTAAATAAAAATCCTGAAAAAGTGATGATAAGACCATCTATTCATAAAAATTCGCAGAAGTTCGAACCGGAGCAAATGCATGAGTTATGGAAAAAGTGGCTGCTTATAGATAATAAAGGGGACATCTTGTAAAAGACCTGAAAGGAAAGACAAATGGGTAAGAAATTTAGAATAGCCATGATAGGGCAGAAGAGAATACCGTCCAGAGAAGGCGGAGTGGAAATTGTCGTAAATGAGTTATCCACTCGCCTTGTGAAGAAGGGTTATGAGGTGGATGCCTACAACCGTTCAGGATACCATGTTTCCGGCAAGGAATTCCAGAGAAAAGGGAAAAAAGGAAAATATTATGAGAATATTCGGATTATCATAGTTCCTACTTTTAAAAACGGAAAATTAAATGCTATTGTATATTCTTTTCTCGCCACGCTACGTGCGCTATTCGGAAGATATGATGTGATTCATTATCATGCGGAGGGACCTTGTTCTATGCTGTGGATTCCTAAACTGTTCGGAATACGCATAGTCGCTACTATCCATGGACTCGACTGGCAACGCGCAAAGTGGGGGAATTTTGCCTCCTATGTGCTGAAGTTCGGGGAAAAGACGGCGGCCAGATACGCAGACGAAATTATTGTATTATCGAAAAATGTCCAAGACTATTTTAAAAAAACATACGGAAGAGAAACCAATTATATTCCTAACGGAATCGATAAGCCGAAAATAAAAGAGGTTAAAGTCATTAAAGAAAAATATGGGCTGGAAAAAGACGGTTATATTTTGTTTCTTGCCAGATTAGTCCCGGAAAAAGGCCTGCATTATCTCTTGGAAGCCTTTGCCCAAATAGAAACGGATAAAAAGCTCGTGGTAGCCGGAGGAAGCAGCCATTCTTTCGAATATATAGACAGAGTGAAAAAGATGGCAAAGAAGGATAAGAGAGTAATTTTTACGGATTTTGTACAAGGCGAAACCTTGGAAGAGCTCTATTCCAATGCGTATTTGTTTGTGCTTCCGAGCGACATTGAAGGAATGGCTATCAGCCTGTTGGAGGCGATGAGCTATGGGAACTGCTGTGTAGTGAGCGATATCAAAGAGAATATGGAAGTGATCGGTTTGAAAGGAATCCCGTTTAAAAAAGGAAACGCGGCGGATCTCAGGGAAAAATTACGTTATCTGCTCGACAATAGAGATGAGGCTGAAAAATATAAGCGAGATGCCTCGGACTTTATATGTGGGAAATATAATTGGGAAGATGTTCTGAAGGAGACGGAGAAGCTCTACAGAGGCAGGAAGTAACAGAGTAAAGCGGCTTTGTTGCCTATGCTTTGGGGATGTGCTATAATTCACACGTTAGGAGGCTTTCATGTCAGGCGAAAATATTACTATATTAACTCCGGCGTATAATCGGGCCGAACGGTTGGAAAAGCTCTATTGCAGTTTGAAGGAACAGACGCTTTCAGGATTCGTATGGCTGATTGTCGATGACGGAAGTAAAGACAATACGGCGGAACTTGTCAAGGTATGGCAGGAAGAAGGGGCAGTTCCCATAGAGTATATCCACAAGGAGAACGGCGGCAAGCACACGGCGCTGAACCTGGGGATTACCCGTATAAAAAGCGAGCTGACCTTTATCGTGGACAGCGATGATTATCTTCCTTCCGATGCAATAGAGCTTATCATGAATTATCATGATAAGTATAGAGAAAAGAAGCTTGAGAACAGACTGTGCGGTTATAGCTTTCTTCGGTATTACAGCGATGGAACGGTCAATACGGCATATTTTCCTGAAAATGAGAAAATAGATACTTACCTTCAGGTAAGAATAAACGGAGGTATCGGGGGAGATAAGGCCGAGGTATTTTATACTGAGATAATAAAGAAATATCCCTTCCCGGTATTTCAGGGAGAAAAGTTTCTTCCGGAGGACGTCGTATGGATGCAGATGTCAGAAAAGTACAATATGGTACATATCAATGAATGTGTATACTATTGTGATTATCTGGAAGGCGGACTTACGAAAACCGGAAGAAGGATGAAGATAAAATCGCCTAAAGGGATGTGCCTGCGTTCAAAGATATATTTGAATAATGAGAAAGTATGCTTGAAAGTAAAGATAAAAATGATGCTTCTATATATTATTTACGGACGTACATCGGGAGAAAAGTGGATATCTCTCTATCGTGAAGTACAGTGCAAGGGCTTGTATGCCCTTTCTTTTCTTCCCGGAATGGCATTATTCGTTTTCTGGAAATTAAAATATAAATAAAGGTGAAAAAAGGTGAAAATTGTATTTGTAGTCCCTGACATGGCAGGCGGAGGCACGGAGAAAGTCATCAGCCTGTTGGCAAATGAATATGTGAAAAAAGGCATTTCGGTAGATATACTTCTTTTTGCCGGCAATCAGGTGGCATATAAGCTGGATGAGAGGATTCAAGTGGTCTTTGCGGGAGAAGAATCGGGAGGAAATATGGCCGTTCGTGCGAGAAGACTTCTCGCCATGAGAAGATATTTCAAGGCCAATAAGGGCTGCTATATTTTTTCCTTCAGCACTTACGGAACTGGATTTATCGTGATGTCTACAATAGGTATGCGCCGCCGCATGCTCGTTTCGGAGAGGACGGACCCGAGGAGCTGTGACCATAAACCATACCGCGACTTTTTCTATAGATTTGCAGATTGTCTTGTTTTTCAGACAGCGGATGCAAAAAATTGTTTTCCGGAAAATATAAGAAAGAAGTCTTTTGTATTGCCCAATCCTGTGGATCCGGACCTACCGGAGCCGTATCAGGGAGAAAGAACGAAAAAAATCGTATCGGTAGGGCGCCTTGTCCCTGTGAAAAACCACCGTATGCTAATACGGGCATTTGCCGAGTTCAGCAGAAAATATGAAGACTATTCCCTGCATCTGTACGGACAGGGAGATTTGGAGCAAGAGCTCCGCGAACAGGCAGCAAAAGAGGGAGTGGAAGGAAAAGTTATTTTTCACGGATTTTGTACTGACGTAAAGGAAGAAATAAAAGATAGCGGCATGTTTGTGCTTTCTTCCGATTTTGAGGGGATATCCAATGCGATGGTAGAAGCCTTGTCCATGGGAATACCGGTCATTGCAACAGACTGTCCCATCGGAGGGTGCAGAATGTATATCAGAAATGAAGAGAACGGGCTGTTGATTCCGACAGGAGATGCGCTGGCTTTAGTAAAAGCGATGGAAAAGATTGCGTCGGACATCGAGCTCGCAAGAAAGCTATCCAATAAAGGTACCGATACAAGAAGGAGCTGTTCGGCAGAAAGGATCGCGGAGGAGATGCTGCGTATAGCAAGGAGTAGCTTTGATAGGAGATAAGCGTTGAAAGTATTGATGGTAAATAAGTTCCTGTATCCTAACGGAGGTTCCGAAACCTATGTCTTTAAATCAGGTGAAGAGCTGATGAAGATGGGACACGAAGTTCAGTATTTCGGAATGGAGCATGAGAGGCGTATTGTAGGGAACCGGGCAGAAAGCTATACGTCAAATATGGATTTCCACACGGGAAAGCTGCAAAAGCTCTTATATCCATTTAAAATTATATATTCTATGGAAGCGAGAAAGAAACTACGGAAGGTATTGGAAGATTTTGAACCGGATGCAGTTCATTTGAATAATTTTAATTTTCAACTGACTCCTTCTGTTATTTATGAGATACGCGCTTTCGATAAGAAGAGAAAGAAAAAGACAGCTCTTATCTACACGGCGCATGATTATCAATGGGTATGTCCGAATCACATGCTGCGTATTCCGGCAAACGGAAAGCTGTGCATGAGATGTGTAAATGGAAGCTATGGAAATTGCGCGAAATACAACTGTATTCATAACTCTAAGATAAAGAGCATCCTGGGGACAATAGAGGGAACCTTATATAAAAAGCTAAAGACATACCGCCACATAGATAAGATCGTATGTCCGAGCGAATTTATGAACCGGATATTATCCAATAATCCTTTGTTAAAAGAAAAAACCGTTACCCTGCATAATTTTATCGAGAAGTCTTCCGGCATTCATATAAATAGTGATGAAAAGAAAGACTATATATTGTACTTTGGACGCTATGCGGAGGAAAAAGGAATTAGGACGCTTCTTGAGGTATGCGAAGAGCTGGAAGAGCTGCCGTTTGTGTTTGCAGGCAATGGCCCTCTGGAAGAGATGGTAAACAAAGTGAAGAATATTGAAAACAAAGGTTTTCTTTCAGGGGAAGAATTGAAGAAAATAATCAGAGAGGCCAGATTCGTTCTCTTTCCTTCCGAGTGGTATGAAAACTGTCCCTTTTCAGTCATGGAATCCCAGATGTATGGGACGCCGGTGCTTGGAGCGGATATAGGAGGGACACCGGAACTGATAAAGGAATATGTTACCGGTGAGCTCTTTGAAAGTGGGAATAAAGAAGCATTGAAAGCTGCCATCAAAAAATTGTGGGACGATAGAGAGACTTGCAGGAAATATGCAAAAGGCTGCAGGGATATTACATTTGATACAACGAAAGAGTACTGCAGGAAACTGGTTGATATATACCGGCTGAATTAGAAAAGAGGAGTAAAATGGCAAGAAGAACATTATATGGAACCGTAATCGTGACATACAGGTGCAATGCACGTTGCAATATGTGCGATTGCTTTAAAGATCCGACCAAACCGAGCGAAGAAATTACTCTGGAGGATATTAAGAAGCTTCCGGAAATGGCATTTACCAATATAACCGGAGGCGAGCCCTTCATCAGACAGGATATTCCTGATATCGTGCGGGAGCTTTATAAGAAGTCGGACCGGATTGTTATTTCTACAAATGGTTATTTCACGGATAGAATTATCGCTTTATGCAAAGAGTTTCCTAAGGTTGGAATACGCATAAGCATTGAAGGACTTCAGGAAACCAACGATAAAATCCGCGGAATACCGGATGGCTTTAACAGGGGCTATAATACCTTGAAAACATTGGTGGAGATGAAGCATCCGGACGTAGGCTTCGGAATGACGGTGCAGGATATGAACTGTCAAGATCTGGTGCCTCTTTATAATATATCTGACGGGCTGGGGATGGAGTTTGCTACGGCAACTTTGCACAATTCCTTTTATTTTAGAAAGACGGATAATAAAATTGATAATAAATTAAAGGTAGCACAGAACTTTGAGAAGCTGATCAATGAGCTGTTAAAGAGTAAATCGCCGAAAAAGTGGTTTAGGGCGTACTTTAACCATGGATTGATCAATTATATATACGGAAACAAAAGGCTATTGCCTTGCGATATGTCGAGAAATGCATTTTTTATTGATCCCTTCTGTGATGTCTTGCCCTGCAACGGTATGGAGAAGAAGGCAGTAATGGGAAACCTCAGAGAACAGACATGGGAAGAACTGTGGAATTCGAAGCAGGCGCAGGAAGTGCGGGTATGCACAAGAAACTGCGAGAGAAATTGCTGGATGATAGGAAGTGCATCGCCGGCTATGCACAAGTATATATGGGTACCCGGCTGGTGGGTGATTAAGCACAAGCTTTTTAAAGGCGGAAAGTACAGCCTGAAAGAAAATAAATTTATAGATAAAAGTTTATAAATAAATAGCATTCGGTGAAGATATGAAAAAAACGGTCAAAAAGATATTGGCGGAAATTGTATATTATCTATATAAGAAAAAAATCCTGAAGAATAAAATCAAATTGATGTCGCTTGATGAAACTTTGGATGCGTTGTTGGCTACGGAGAAGAGTTTAGTCAGATTCGGAGACGGGGAAATTGTAATCTTGAAGGGTGTCGATTTGGAACTCCAGAAGGCTGATTTAGAGATTACGGAAAATCTTATCCGCATCTTGGGATACGAATATGAAAACCTGATGGTTGCATTGCCCGGTATTTTCGACGGAGTAGAAAAATATCAGGAAAAAAGCAGACTGTTTTGGAAAGATCATCTGCTATTTTGCCGTAATATCTATAACAGATACTGCAGCAAGGAAAAGCTATACGGCGACGCGATGGTAAGCAGATGCTATTATTTATTTAAGGAAAAAAGCCAATGCGGCGGATGGTTTGATAAGTTTAAGCTGGTTTGGAAGGATAAGGATATAGTTGTGGTTGAGGGAGAGAGGACACATAACGGAGTGGGTAACGATTTATTTGAACATGCCCGCAGCGTAGAGAGGATTATATGTCCGCCCAGCAATGCATATGATGTATATGATAGAATTCTGGAAGAGTGCGGCAAGGTTTCCAAAGATAAGCTTTTTCTTATATCGCTCGGAGTGACCGCGAAGATGCTTACGGAAGCTTTGTTTTTACAAGGATACCGTGTATTGGATATAGGAAATCTGGATATGGAATATGAGTGGTATCTGAGCAAAGCGCAGAGCAAAACGGAAATAGGCAAGCATAAGATTATAGGATTAGAAGCAAATGAAGAGGCCGGCTATTCGGAATATTTACAGCAAATCATCGCAAGAATCGGTCCGGAGGATTCTCACGAAACGAGCAGGTGATAAAGATGGGCAATATGAGCAGGAGTATATATAAATGGTATGAGAAGCGTTTTTTTGCAATCCTTATAGTTTTATCTGCGCTAATTGCAGGAAGCATATTTGTAATCTATGGATATCAGGATCTGAAATCCTTAACGGTGTGGTCGTTAAATCTTTTGGATGTGATTTATGAAAGGAGACCATACGAATACTACGCTTATTGTGCTGAAAATGTATATAATTTAAACCATGAATATATGGGTTCCGGTTATTTGGCCCTGATACCGTGGGCTGTTTGGAACATACCTATCTGGATATTGCAAAGATGGTTCGGCATTATTGCAGTCGGACATGCATGGACGCTTCTGTATTCGAAAATGTTTCTGGTCGTCACGGAAAGCATCATGCTGTATTATTCATATAAAATTACCATGCACATTACCGGGGATAGGCAGAAAAGCAAAATGGCTGCTTACTTGACATTCTCCTCTCCGTTTGTGCTAATCAGCATATATTATACCGGACAGTCGGATATAGTTTCCCTATGCCTTTTTGTAATTGCGGTATATAAGCTTTTAAACAAGAAACAGAGATGGTTTCTCGTCTTGGCCGCATTGGGAATAGCTGCTAAGCCATATATCTTGTTAGCATATATAGCAATCATTTTGGTGATAGAAAAAAATATATGGAAGATATGCGCTTATATATTTGCAGGGGGAAGTGTGGCATTGCTGTTTAATCTTCTATACGCAGATGCGCCTATGTTCCGGGAATCAATGAACAGCGGTCCGACAGGAGGGCAATTAGACTCATTTTTGTCGGTAGCTATAGATGGGGGAATAGGTCAAAAAATTCCTTTATTTATTGTAGCCATCGTTTTGTTTTACTTTTATTTATATATTAGCAGATGTGATCAAGAGAAGGATATTCGGATTATTTATTCCTCGGCAGTAACGTTCCTCATTTATTTTATGCTGACAGAGCCTGCCGCTTATCGAATGATTTATATAGTACCTTTTATTTATATACTATTTATGAAGAAAGAAGACTGCTTCCCGTTAAACCTGTTGCTGGAAGTAACCGGTACTATTTGTGCGGCCTTAGTATTTTATATCAGAAATGTTAATTTCTTTTCCGGATGGTATGTGTTTCAGTTTATAAGGGATGCTGTTCCGGGCGGTGGAGAAGCGGCGCTTTCCAATGCAAGAAATGAATTGGAAAATATGCATTTGGGACCTTACGTATATATAATTACTGCCGTTTATTGCGCAGTGCTAGTTTTAATTATCATTATAAACCGGTCTGATTTTCGTTTCCCGTATAAGGATGATTTTAAATTAGGAGAAAAAACTATTTTGTGGATAAGAGCACTTATATTAGTGCCCATAGTTATCCTATCTCTATAATTTTTTCCACGATATCGGTATAAGATACCATAATGAGATCACAGTAGAATCATTAATGATTGTAATTATGATATTGATTGGATATAATGAAAATTGTCTGGTAAGATTTTCAATAGGAAAAAGATATGGAGAAACTATGATTAAACAATTAAGCTACATTTTTAACAGAAGAGATAAGGTAAAAATAGTATTTATTTTATTTATGGTCATCGTGGGCAGCTTTTTTGAGCTGATGGGAGTAACTATTTTTATGCCTTTTATCCAGATACTTATGGATCCTGCTATAATAAAGGAAAACGTGTATCTTAAGTATTTTTACGAGTTATTTCATTTCAGCAACGAACAATATTTTTTGGCAGGATTGACGGGAGTAATTATATTTATATATATATTTAAAAATGCCTTTCTTGCGATAGAGAAAAATATTATTTACCGTTTTTGTTATAATACTCAGATGAATATGTCTACCAGATTATTGAAAGCATATATGAATAAGCCGTATACCTTCCATTTGAATAAGAACGTAGCCGAGTTGCAGCGCAGCATGCAGGAGGATACGGATTTATTTACGAAGGGAATCATTCATATACTGGAACTTATTATGGAAGTGACGGTCTGTGCAGTGCTTGCAATCTACTTATTTATTGTGAGCAAATCGATTGCCACGCTTGTGCTCGTAATGCTTGTGCTCTGCATAGGAGTATTTACTACCATATCTAAGAGGTATTCGATTAAACTCGGGCAGAGAAGCCAGAGATATAAAGGCAAGCTGTATCAGTGGATGAACCAGTCTTTGGGAGGCATCAAAGAAGTCAAAATCTTAAACAGAGAAGATTATTTTATCGATACCTACTCCGCTTATTTTGAGAAATACGTTCACGGTCTGAGGCTAAACCGTTTGATAGCCGAAATGCCAAGGTATTTTGTAGAGGCTTCCTGCATGACAGGTATCCTGGTAGCGGTGCTGGTTAAGATGTTCTTTGGATATAACGATATTACCGTATATATTCCGCAGCTTGCGGTATTTGCGGTTGCTGCATTCAGGCTACTGCCGTCCGTCGGAAAAATCAATGTACATGTTGCGGATATTCTATACTCCCTTCCTTCCTTCGATTTAATCTATCATGACTTAAAGGAGATAGAAGGAACTCCGGAAAAGATAATTGATGGGAAAAAGGATTGGAATTTCGAGAAGGAAATACTTATTAAGGATGTAAGCTATCGTTATCCCGATGCGGAAGAAAATGTCATCGACCATGCCGATTTTTCAATCGAGAAAGGCAAAACAATCGCATTTATCGGTTCATCCGGAGCAGGCAAAACGACTATGGTGGATATCATTTTAGGTTTGCTGCAGCCTCAGGAAGGAAGAGTATTGGCCGATGGTATGGATATTCACAGAAATCCGGACACATGGCATTGCGAGCTCGGATATATACCTCAAGTAATATATTTGTCGGATGATACGATACGCAATAATATTGCATTCGGAGTACCTAAGGAGGAGATCTCTGATGAGGCCGTTATCACGGCTCTTAAGAGGGCTCAATTATACGATTTTATCCGGAATCTGCCGGACGGATTGGACACCTTTGTCGGAGACAGGGGAGTAAGGCTTTCGGGAGGTCAACGGCAGCGAATCGGTATAGCGAGAGCGCTTTATCATAATCCGGAGATTCTCGTACTGGACGAAGCTACTTCCGCCCTTGACAATGAGACGGAAGCAGCCGTAATGGAGGCGATTGAGAATCTTCAGGGAATGAAAACGATGATTATTATTGCCCACAGATTGACGACGATAAAAAATGTGGATGCAATTTATGAGGTTGCCGGCGGTAAGGTATTACCTAAAGCAAAGGAAGAAGTATTTGGATAATTGCAGAACAGAGGGAGAACCGCCATGCGCGTATTGTATATGTCACATCGTTACCATACGAATCAGAACACTATTATGAAAGGCTGGGTGGAAAACAAACATGAAATTTGTTTTCTGAGTCAATACGCCGGAAAAATAGAAGATTATACCTATGTGAAGCCTATTGTAGTAGGTTATTCGGCGTTTTTCAGGTTTATATATTATATTTATGTACATATCTTGTTCCGCAAGGATCCGGCGGCCATGGATATGAGATTGAAATACGGATTTCCTCCTATCCTTAAGCTGAGAAAGCTGATAAAGGATTTCAAGCCGGATATCGCTATACTAAGGGAGCGCTCTATTTACACAATTTGCATGAACGCCATTTGCCGGAGTTTGAAGATTCCTACGATTCTTTATAACTTGAGCCCTGTATGGGACAAGCCGAAGAAAATGGACCTCGCCCATAAAATAGTGTGGAAACTGACGCCGAAGTATAGAATGACGCCGGTTAAATTAACCGGCGTCGATTTTGACGGGCTGGTGGAAGATACAAACGGATATTTTGCGCCTTTTTTGATGGAGCCGAGAGTGTCGCCCGAAAATAAGACTTATTTTAAAGACGATAGGATTAATATTTTCTGCATTGGGAAATATCAGCAAAGAAAAAACCACTTTTTGATGGTTCAGGCAGTGGAAGAGCTTCTCGACAAATACAACTTGCATCTTGCGATTGCCGGAGAGGTTTCCAATGATTTTCATGAGGAATATTACGCGTCGCTTGAAAAATATATTATGGAGCATCATTTGCAGGATAAAGTTACTTTGCTGAAAAACCTTGGCAAGGAGCAGGTGTTCGCCCAATATGAACAGGCAGATGTATATGTGGTTCCGAGCACGGCGGAACCGGCATCCATAACGGTAATAGAAGCGATGGCATTCTCGATACCGTCAATCAGCGGCAGTGATAACGGAACGGCAAGCTATATTGACGAAGGAGTGAACGGATACGTCTTTAAAGATAATGATAAGGAAGACCTGAAGAAGAAGCTGGAAATGATAGTATGTGACAAGGATAATATTCCGCTTATGGGCAAGAAAGGGTACGAATCTGTTTTAGCTAATTTTCAGTTTAAGAACTATTACGATGTGGTAGAAGAAATAAAGAAAAAGTTATTATAAGAAAGGAGGAAGAAAATTAATTAAATGGAGAAAAGCGTTCCTATTCATTCGCTGACATTAAAAGAGTTATCCTACTATATGTTCTTTGTACTAATGCTGGCGTCAAAAGGGTTGGGATTGGATAGTGGAGATAAATTATATTATATACTTAGTCTGATTGCTTTGGCGGCTGTTGCCTGCAAGCTTTGTATGACTGAGTATTCCTTTAAGGAAATGGCGGTTATAGGAATTCTACTACTTATAGCCTTTTTTGCGTACAGAAATTCCGGAAGATTGGGGATTGTATTAAGTGTTCTGGCAATTGTCGGTATGAAGGACATGGAGGTAAATAAATTGTTTCGTCTGGGACTTGGCGTGTTTGCAATTACTTTTGCGGTTACTGTCCTGGGTGCGGCTTACGGAATCATTCCCAATCCCCTGGTGGTCCACGAAAAGGGAGAAATCGGTGAAGTGATACGGTGGGGGATGGGATACAGCACGGGAAATGTTTTTCATATTTCTTATTTTATACTGGTTGTACTTGCCGTCTACAATATGCGGGATAAATATGGCCTGAAAGCTTTGCTGTGGCTGATGGCCGGCAATATAGTTGTATTTATCTTTTCATTAAGCTATACGGGGATAGCGGTAACTGCTTTTTATCTGCTGTTGAATCTATATGCTGTAAAACGTAAGAGACTATGCAGAGTGGAGAAGGTCTTATCCATGTTTCCGTTACCTTTATGTCTTTTATTTTCTTTTATTATGCCTTTTTATATAAGTAGCCCGATAGGGCGGAAGCTGGATTCTCTCTTGCAGGCGAGACTCAGCTTTTCTAATTATTTTCTTACCAGCCAATCCATTACCCCATTAGGTACCCGAATGAAGGATGTTCCGTACTTTTGGGTTATTATGGATAATGGATATGTGTATATCCTTATGACCTTTGGCGTGATTACTTTATTATTATTTGCCGCCGCATATGCAGTGCTTATTTCCGGCTACAGTAAATCGGGAGACGTTAGAAAGCTTGCCGTAATTTATGCTTTTTTAGTATACGGAATTATGGAGCAGTTCATATCCAATGCATTTATGAATATATCCCTGCTTTTTATCGGAGAAATTCTCTTTTGCGGGAAGAGTGAGATAAAGATTCTGAAGCTTCAAAGAACAGGGATACTATCCGGTTTGATAAGGCTTGGCGAAAAAGAAGTTGCACTTTTTTCAAATGAAAATATAATAGGCCGAAGGGAAAAAGCAGCAGAAAAGCTGGTGAAAAGGAAAACGAGAATACAAATAGCAGGCGGCACGGCGGGACTTCTGCTAATCATTGCATACATTGTCGTAGGACCTAAGCGTGCTTATGCCGAGGTGCCGCTTACCGCTCTTAACTATATCGATACGCACGTGGCTCTTTTTCACACGGAAGAACCGTATGAACAAAAAAGTGGTTTAAAGAATTTAATGGAGCGCTATCAGCAAATAGCTACGGATGAGACCTTTGGTGAGAAGGTGCTCGAAGCATTGGAAAAGGATAATAAGGATCAACGTATTTCTGCTGAGGTCAGGGAATTAACACCGGAAGAAATGAGGAGCATGCTGGAGTTCTCACTGCCTCAATATGTACACAGCAGCAGAAATTATGATACTTTCAGAATACGTCTCTTGGAAAGTGATTATAGCATATCGGATGAGACATATGAGCTTATGCTGCAGGAAATCGTCAAGGGACTTGAGGAAGAAAACGAGAAATCGGGCGTTTATTCGGAGCTGTTGCCGGAGGAAAGAATCTGGAAAAGTGCCGGAACGGATAGAATCGAGCATATAACGGATAAAGAATTATATTTTATTAAAAAGGACGGAAATATTGCAGCCGTAGAGAATATCAGAACCGCAATCATCTGGATGCTGACAGGATGTGGGGCAGGAAGTATTATATACGGATTGGGAATCGTATGCTTACAAAAAGGAGCTGATACAAAAGCAGAGGAATAATTATCTGCTGTGTATCGGCTTCTTTTTGTAAGTGCGCCTGGCGGTGCATGCTTCTAACGTCCTATGCTTTCATAGATCACATCCGATTGCTTGAATGCATCTAAAGACAGGCAGTTCCTTCCATCCAGCACGATAGGCTTTCTCATGGAATTAAGAAAATCCTGCGGCGAAAGAGCTCTCACTTCCGGCCATTCCGTAAATATAAAACAAATATCGGCATCTCTCAAAGTGTCTGAAATGGTCTGACAGTAGGTAAGCTGATCCGGAAAGACCTTTTTGAAATTTTCAATTCCGACAGGATCCCATGCTTTTACTCGAGCGCCGTCCTCCAGAATAATCGGAATGTTTACAAGAGAAGGTGCTTCCCGCAAATCATCGGTTCCCGGCTTGAAGGTAAGCCCCAGGATCGCCACATTGAGTCCGCGGAAATCCGCATAGTATTTTCGGGCTTTTTTTAATAATTTCAGTTTCTGCTGTTCATTCACCTCAATCGCTGCTTTTACCGTTTTCAACTCCATATCGTTGTAAGATGCCATCCAGTTAAGAGCCTTTGTATCTTTAGGAAAACAAGAGCCTCCATATCCTATGCCGGCTTGAAGAAAATATCGTCCGATCCGTTTATCAAACCCCATTCCCTCCGCAACGTCTTCGACGTTGGCTCCGACTATCTCACAGAGATTCGCGATCTCGTTAATATAAGATATTTTCAAAGCGAGGAAATCGTTAGAAGCGTATTTGATCATTTCGGCACTCTTTCGGTTGGTAACCAGAAGAGGAATATCCGTAAAACCGGCGTATACTTTGCGAAGAACATTTTCGGCAAACGGATCTTCAACGCCAAGAACGATTCTGCTGGCGTGAAGAGTATCTCTGACAGCGGTCCCTTGAGAGAGAAATTCGGGATTGGAAGCTACCGATACTTTAACGCTATGCTTTAAATTATTCTTTAGTATATTTTCTACTTTATCGTTCGTTCCGATAGGAACGGTAGATTTCACTACGACTACGCAGTCTTTTTCGAGAGTCTGAGCGATTTGCCCGGTAACCGCATACACATACGAAAGATTGGCGGAACCGTCTTTCTTTTCCGGTGTTCCGACACCTATAAAAATAACGTCGGCATCTTTATAGGCAGAGGCATAATCGGTAGTAAAGTAAAGCCTGTCCCTATTTTTATGCATTAGTTCTTCAAGTCCCGGTTCAAAAATCGGACTTATACCTTGATTCATTTTTGCAATTTTACTTTCATCAATATCAACACAAGTGACGGTATTTCCATTTTCCGCAAGGCAAACGCCTGTTACTAAACCGACATACCCGGTTCCGGCTACAGCTATTTTCATTAGGGCACCTTTCCAGTATTAAAAAGTACTATATTAAATTTAAGTAGAAAAAAATTGGTATCTGAATAATTATAAGGAAAAAAGCATGGGGAGTCAACCTGAATGCCGGGATTTAGAGAAGACGGTGGTATATTCCATCTGAAAGATTGTAATTATAAGAAAAGTCCGATATAATATAAAAATAATATAAATAAGGAAATATATGAGATGAGAATAGTAATTGATTTAACCTCTTTAGCTGATAATTTTTCGGGGATAGAGCGTTATGCAATGAATATTACCAAGGAATTAATTTCGCTGGATTACGAGAAAAGAAACACTTATATATTATTGTTTAAAAGAGAAATCCATACGGAGTTTAAGAAGTATAAAGACAGAAATAATGTTATATGCAAAATATATAAGGGGCAGAATAAGCTGATATTCCAGCAGCTTCTGTTACCTTTTCATTTATATGGAATCAAGGCGGATGCTTATTTGTTTTTGGCATTTCAAAGTCCGGTTCTTTTCTTAAAAAAGGGGATATATAATACAATCCATGATCTTACCAGTTGGGATTGCCCGGAGACAATGAAGAAAAAGATGGAATTGTATTTTAAGCTGACCATCAGAAATGCATTGTGGGTCAGCAAAGGAATTATAGTGAACTCGAAGTTTACGCGAGACAGAATCGTAGATAAATTTCATTATAACAAAAAGAAGATCACTATTGCTTACTGCGGAATCTCGGACGTATTCATGGACTATATAGCGGCTCAGCCGAAAAAAACGTTAGATAGCGATGAGAGTAGGCAGGAAAATATAGACTATCTCGAGAAAATTCGCAGTCGGTCTTTGGATGTACGTCATAAATACCACCTACCGGAGCAATATCTTCTTTGCCTTGCTACTTTAGAACCGAGGAAGAACCTTCCTTTTCTGGTAGAAGCTTACGTGGAGCTGCTGGAGGAAGGCAAGGTGGATATTCCCCTTGTTCTTGCGGGCCGGAAGGGTTGGAAGATGGACGAGTTCCTTAATAGAATCGAGGAGGAATATAGAAGGTGCATCATTGTAACAGGCTTTATCGATGACGAAGATTTGCCTTATGTATATCATATGGCAGACTGCTTCATATTCCCTTCTATTTATGAAGGATTTGGCATGCCGCCGTTAGAAGCGATGGCGGTAGGTACGATGGTAATCTCCTCCGATGCGGCGTCACTGCCGGAGGTGCTTGGCAAGGCGGCTTCTTATTTTCATTCAGGCAATAAAGAGGAATTGAAAGAAAAGCTACGCCAAGGCATTCACCAGGAATGTGACGAAGTGACTGTGCAGGAGATTAAGAAGAGAGTGGAAATGTTCCAGTGGAGGAAGTCTGCGAAAAAGCTAGAAGAGAAAATCACTCGTCAATATAATCCACGCTGAAGCAAAGGGTCATATATGAAATTAAAAAAGATATTTAGAAAAATGCTTCCGGATGCTGTTGCTTTGCAATTGAAAAGTATAATTAATGTGAAAAGCAGCAGGAAAATGCTTGCTGAAAAGGAGAAGATCCGGCCATATAAAAAGGGGCACTACCCTCCCGGAATCAATCTGATAGGAGATATTAAAGCGGAGACAGGGCTGGGGCAAAGTATCCGGATATTAGCCGGCATTATGGAAAAAAGCGATATTCCTTTCGATATAAAACAAACAGAGCTTCATGGGAACCTGGAGCGTAACGACGATACGTGGGAACGTAAAATTACGGATAGAGTAAAGTACGATGTCAATGTAATTCATTGGATTCCCGAGACATGGGCAAGAGACTATAACGAAGCGGATAGCGACATGCTGGATTACCGTTATAATATTGCCTATTGGCTATGGGAGCTGGAAGAGTTTCCTGACAGATGGGTGCCCTGCATTCAGACAGTGGATGAGATATGGACTCCGTCTGAATTTATCAGTAACAGTTTAAGAAAGAAGACGAAAAAACCGGTTATTACAGTACCGTATGCTATAGAGACAGCACAAGATGACTGCCTGGACAGAAAGTACTTTTCTCTGCCGGAGGATAAATTTCTTTTTTTGACTATGTATGATTTCATAAGTATAAGCGAGAGAAAGAATCCTGCGGCGGTAATCGATGCCTATATCAAAGCATTTCCTGAGGGAAATAAAGATGTAGGGTTAGTCATTAAAATAAATCATGCGGAAGATAAGAAGCTGGAGAAGCTGAAGAACAAGCTGAAAGACTATAGCAACGTCTATTTTATTACAGATAATCTTACGAGACATGAAGTAGACTCTTTGCTCTGCGTATGCGACGTACTCGTATCTCTGCACCGTTCGGAAGGCTTCGGTCTTCCCCTCGCAGAAGCGATGGCGCTCGGTAAACCTGTTATCGCTACGAATTGGTCGGCGCCTACGGAATTCATGGATGGAGAGAGCGCCTGCCTCGTAAGCTACAAGCTGATAAAGCTGAAGAAGACTATCGGGCCGTATGAGAAAGGGAATTATTGGGCAGATGCCGACACGGACCATGCGGCTGATTATATGAAAAAACTATGGGAAGACCGGGAATATCGGGAAAAGATAGGAAGAAATGCTCAAACGTACATAAAGGAGCATTTGAGTTATGAATATGCGGCTGGCATTATGAAAGACAGATTGAAGGAAATATATGAAAAGGATAGCATTTGTTAACCAGAGATATGGTAAAGAAGTAAATGGAGGCTCCGAATACTATACGCGTTTGATGGCGCAGAAGCTGAAAGAGCATTATGAAGTGGAAGTGCTTACAACAAAAGCTCTTACTTACGAAAAGTGGGAAGACTATTATAAAGAGGATATCGAAGAAATAGACGGCGTAAAAGTAAGACGGTTCGGAGTAAAGAGGAAACGAAGCCGCATTCTTCAGAGGCTTCTTAAGATTCTTATTACGAGATTCGGAGGAAACAAGCGAAAAATAACGGAGACATGGAATAAAGTATTGGGTCCGTACGTTCCCGATCTGGTAAAATATATCCGGGAGAATAAGGAAGAGTACGACGCTTTCATATTTGTTACATATATGTATTATCCCGCTGTATTCGGCATGCGAGAGGCAGCGGAAAAAGCCATATTTGTACCGACGGCTCACGATGAATACTGTATTTACTTCAAACTGTACGAAGAAGTATTTCGATTGCCGAGAAAAATAGTTTTTCTGACGCCGGAAGAGAGAGACTTCGTGCATGGTCTGTTCCATAATGAGAAAATACCCGGAGAGGTAATCGGTGTGGGCATAGATTTGCCGGAAAACATCGGTGAAGAAAGCTTTCGGAAGAAATATGAAATAGAAGGAGAATATCTGCTCTACGCAGGAAGAGTGGACTCGGAAAAGGGCTGTGACGAAATGTTCGACTATTTCCGAAGATTCAGCGAGAACGGAGGCGATCTTCAGCTTGTGGTAATCGGGAAAGCATACATGGACATCCCTAAACAGGACAATATCCGCTATCTTGGTTTCGTCTCCGAGGAAGATAAATATAATGCCATAAAAGGCGCTAACATACTCTGGCTGCCGTCCAAGTTCGAAAGCCTCTCCATTGCTGTGCTTGAGGCGATGGCACTGGGAGTCCCCGTAATCGTGAACGGGAAGTGCGAGGTACTTAAGGGGCATTGTGACAGAAGCGGTGGGGGCGTAAGTTATGAAAGTTATGAAGAATTTGCAGACGGAATATTTGAACTTTCTAAAGACAATTACGGAGTTATATGTGAGAGGGCCCAAAAGTATATTGATAAAGAATATGATTGGAACATAATTATAGATAAATGGGAGTTAATTTTAAATGGAAATACAGAGAAATGAAAAGCGAAAAAAAGTTGGAATCGTTTTACCAAGTTTCAATCAAGGAAAATATTTGGAACGTGCAATAAAAAGTATTGTAGAAAACATGAAACATGAAAATATATCTCTTGTTGTGATGGATGGAGGCTCAACGGATAACAGTATTGAAATTATTAAAAGATATGAAAAATATATATATTACTGGCAATCCCAAAATGATGGTGGGCAGGCAGCGGCTATTAACGAAGGTGTTAGGCACTTGGAGGACTGTGATTATATTATGTGGCTCAATTCAGATGATGAATTTGAAGATGAAATAGCAGTTAATAAAATTGCTTCTTTTGCACAGAAAAGCGGATACAAGGTGTGTTATGGAAAATCTTATTTTATCGACGAAAAAAGTCAAAAAATAGGTACTTACAATACATATCCGTTTGATTGTAGAAAGATAAAAAAAGAATGCTTTTTGAGTCAGCCTAGTGTTTTGGTGGATAAGAGGGTATGGGAAGAGTATGATGGATTAGATGAACGGTTAAAAATGTGTTTGGATTATGAATTATGGATTAGATTATCAAAAAAATATGAATTTGGCTATCTGGAAGAGTATATTGGAAATACGAGGATGTATGAAAACACAAAAACATCAACGATGCAGAGTGTCCATTTAGATGAAGCCATTTGTATTTTAAATAAACAATACGGAAAAGTGTCTGTAAATTGGATATATTCAAAATGGCTATATAAACATAACTTAGAAGATTTTAGGAAGCCAATAAAGTGGATTATTAAGTTTTTTTTAATGCATAAAAAAGCCAAATATATTAGAGAAGCACAGAAAAATTGCAATTACGAATAAATGCACGATGTTAGGTGCTTTTTATGCGGAAAACGGAAAGACTAACAATATGGCTCGGTTAAGTAAAATAATAAAATAATATTAAGATACTAGAATTTGACATTATATATTTTATAATATAGAATGAAATAGTAAAATTTTAATGGGTGAGGAAATGATACAATGAAAAATGCTTTAATTACAGGAATTAATGGACAAGATGGTTCTTATCTTGCGGAATTATTATTGGAAAAAGGCTATAATGTATATGGTATTATGCGTCGTAAATCAGTAGTGGATTATGGGAATGTTGAACATATAAAAGATAAAATTCATTTTATATATGCAGACATGACGGATGTTGTTTCATTAATAAATGCTATGAATATATCGCAGGCTGATGAAGTTTATAACCTTGCGGCACAGTCTTTCGTGGCGACATCTTGGGAACAACCGTTAGCAACCGCGCAGATTGATGCTGTAGGTGTAACAAATATGCTGGAAGCAATCCGTACGGTAAAGCCATCTTGCAGATTTTATCAGGCATCTACTTCTGAGATGTTCGGCTTAGTACAAGCCATTCCACAATGTGAGACAACTCCTTTTTACCCAAGAAGTCCGTATGGCGTTGCAAAATTGTACGGACATTGGATTACAAAGAATTATAGAGAAAGCTACGACTTATACGCATGCAGTGGTATTCTTTTCAACCATGAGAGCGAACGGAGAGGAAAGGAATTCGTTACCCGTAAGATTACGGATGCGGTGGCGAGAATTAAGCTTGGGGTGCAGGATCACCTTGAACTGGGAAATATGGATTCTAAGCGCGATTGGGGGCACTCCAAAGACTATGTTTATGCTATGTGGTTGATGTTACAACAAGAACAGGCAGACGACTATGTGATTGCAACGAATGAAACAAGAACTGTGCGTGAATTTGTTGAGGTGGCGTTTTCTAAAGCAGGAATTACGGTAGAGTGGTCAGGTACAGGAGTTGATGAGGTTGGAAAAGATAAAGATACTGGAAAAGTAATTGTAAAAATTAATAAAGATTTTTTCCGTCCTGCAGAGGTTGACATTTTATTAGGCAATCCGGCTAAAGCAGAAAAGGAATTAGGTTGGGTGCGCTTAATTTCTTTCGATGAATTAGTGGAGCGCATGGTTAAAAATGATATGGAATTAGTTAAGAAAGAAATTGCATACAATAACCTATAGAAAAATATGACAACAAAGGGAAAGGGAATTCTAAATTCAGGATTCCCTTTCATGGTATTGGGCAAATGAAGAAAGCAATGATTATTGGAGCGGCCGGATTTGTAGGCAATTATCTAATGGAATATTTAAGGAAGGAATGTAACATGGAGGTGCATGTTACAAAACTTCCGCGCGAAGAAATTCACAACAATTATTTGAAAGCGTATGATTTGGATATTCTGGATAAAGAAGCGATTGTTTCGCTACTGTTTGAAATCAGACCGGATTATATATTTCATCTTGCAGCACAAAGCTCTGTGGGTTTAGCATGGAAAAATCCGTGTTTGACAATCGATGTAAACATTAAAGGCAGTGTAAATGTTATGGATGCAATCCGTGAATTATACTATAAACCAAGAGTTATTTTAATCGGTTCGGGAGAAGAATACGGACATATTAACGAAGGAGAAACGCCTATTAAAGAAGGGAATATGATTCGTCCGGGGAATATATATGCCGCAACGAAGGTTTGTCAGAACATGATTGGAAATATTTATGCCCAAGCTTACGATATGGAACTGATGATGGTGCGGGCCTTCAATCATATTGGGCCGACGCAAGCCCCCATGTTTGTAGTGGCAGACTTTTGCAAGCAGGTTGCAGAAATCGAAAAAGGAATAAGAGAGCCTGTAATATATGTCGGAAATCTGGAAGCAAAACGTGATTTTACGGATGTTAGGGATGTAGTTCGAGCGTATGCTATGTTAATTGAAAAAGGCAAGGCCGGAGAAACCTACAATGTAGGAAGCGGGCATGCTGTATCTATCAGAAAGATATTGGACTTGATTATTTTGTCATCGGGTAAGGATATTAAAGTGAAAATTGACCCTAATAAATTAAGGCCGGTAGATGTACCTATCATTGAAGCAGATACTACAAAGCTGCGAAATCTTACCGGTTGGAAGCCGGAGATAACCTTGGAACAGACAATTAAAGAAACGCTGGATTATTGGCGTGAAAGGGTATAATGAGGTGATTGACTATGGGTGATATCAGTACATTATTTACAACGACAGGAATAACAGATTCCCAGAGAATGCTGCATACTCCCGGAGAATTTGCAAAGAAGAACTTATTTTATGTGCAGGAAGTAGGAAAATTAAAAAGCTTGCAGCCGCATAAGTCACAGAGAGAAAAATTGGATTCTTTTTTATTTCTTGGCGTATTGAATGGTGCCGGGACAATTACTATTGGAAATGCTGAGTATAAAGTAAAAAAAGGTCATTGCGCATGGATAAATTGTATGAATTATTATGCCCATGAAAGTAGTAAGGAGAAGCCTTGGGAGCTTATGTGGGTACATTTTAACGGAAATACTGCAAAAGAATATTTTGAATTATTCATGGAACAGAATGAGCAAAAGAATATTTTTGAGCCGGAAAGCTTGGAAGAATTGGAAAGGTTTATAAGCAAACTGATGGAATATCAGAAAGAAAAAGACTTGGAATCAGAGCTATTAAGTGGAAATATCCTGGGACAATTGATGAATGCTTGCCTTTTTGCCGTCATGCATCGTGAAAGAGCAAATCAGCAAAAATATAAAAAGATGTGTAATGAAATAAGAGAGTGTGTTAACGAAAAATATCGAGAGGAAGGACTGCTTCAGACTTTTGCAGATAGATATGGAATAGGTGAAGAGGAATTGGATACTTGTTTTCAAAAAACTTATGGCATAACACTGCGAGATTATATTGTAAATAGAAGATTTACGGCAGCAAAGGAACTGCTTCGATTTACGGTAAAGCCTATAAAAGAAATTATAGAAGAATCAGGTATAGGGAATGATGATTTGTTTAGAAAGTTATTCCAGGACGGCGAGAAAATGACAGCAGAAGAATATCGGATGAAATGGTCACAGTGGGTAAAATAACGTGCAGATGTAACTTAAATGAGGTGAGACTAAGTGAAACTAGATATTAACTTTTATAAGGATAAGAAAATTCTGATAACAGGCCATACGGGGTTTAAAGGAAGTTGGATGTGTAAAGTGCTAACCGATGCGGGGGCAGTGGTAACCGGATATGCGTTAGAACCGCCCACAGATCCGAGCCTTTTTGAGATATGTGGTGTTGCAAATAAAATGAAATCGATTTTAGGTGATGTACGGGATTTGGCGCATTTACAGCAAGTATTCAACGAAGAAAAACCTGAAATAGTCATTCATATGGCAGCTCAGCCGCTTGTACGCGATTCATATAAGAATCCTGTATATACATATGAAGTAAACGTAATGGGGACAGTAAATATACTTGAGTGTGTAAGAAATTCTTCTTCTGTAAAATCATTTCTTAATGTAACAACGGATAAAGTATATTTGAACCACGAATGGGAATGGGGATATCGAGAGAATGAAGAATTAAACGGGTACGATCCATATTCTAATTCAAAGTCGTGTTCTGAACTTGTTACAAGTAGTTTTAAAAATTCTTTTTTTGCAAATACCTCAATTGCAGTTTCAACCGCACGTGCCGGGAATGTTATAGGTGGAGGTGATTTTGCAACGGATAGGATTATTCCTGATTGTATAAGAGCGGCCAGAGAAGGGAAGAAGATTGTTGTGCGCAATCCATATTCCACAAGGCCTTATGAACATGTTCTGGAGCCGATAATGGCTTATTTGATGATCTGTCAGGCGCAATATGAAGATATTTCCTATGCGGGTAGCTACAATGTAGGACCTGATGAAACGGATTGTTGGACAACTGGTGATTTGGTCGCCCTATTTTGCGAGAAATGGAATGCCAAAACAGGGGAATCAATTGGCTGGAAAAATGAATATGATGGTGGGCCGCATGAAGCTAATTTTTTGAAGCTTGACTGTTCTAAAATCAAGAAAACATTTAATTGGAAACCAAGATGGAATGTAGAAACAACTATGGAAAAGATTGTTGAATGGACAGAAGTATATTTGAGAGGGGAGAATATAGAAGATTGTATGGGACGGCAGATAAAAGAATTTTGCAAATAAGTTTAGGTAATGGATAAAATGATTTATCCAAAACTCTAGGGGGTGTTTTGGTCTGCCCTTATTTTAAGCCGCAATATGGAATTGAAAGGGAATATGAATGCTTAAGGTACTATATAAAAACAATTATTTGCTGAGACAGTTAGTTAAAAAGGACATACAACAAAGATATCAGGGATCGGTGCTTGGAATGCTTTGGTCTTTTATTGTGCCGATTTTGATGTTAATTATTTATACTTTCGTATTTAGTGAAGTATTTCAGGCAAAGTGGAATATAGACACTAGTAATAAATATGAATTTGCACTAGTTTTGTTTTGTGGATTAAGTGCTTTTAACCTTGTGGGCGAGGTAATGAACCGTGCCACGGTTCTGATAGCGATGAATACAAATTATGTTAAAAAGGTTATATTTCCTTTGGAGATACTTCCGGTGGTAGTAACGATATCTGCGCTATTTAATTGCGCAATCAGTTATATAATATTAATTGTAGCAAAATTGATTTTATATCATAATATTTCTTCTACCCTTTACTTGATTTTCATAGCATTAGTACCGCTTGTGGTGATGTCTGTGGGGCTAGGTCTATTTATTTCAGCTCTTTCCGTATATTTAAAGGATGTTAGCAATATTATTTCAGTACTGGTTACAGTACTGATGTATATGAGTCCGGTTTTTTTCCCCCTATCTTCGGTGCCGGAGCGTTTTAGATTTATCTGTGAAGCAAATCCCATGACTTACATTATTGAAAACTTTAGAAATGTTGTGCTGTATGGGGAGTATATTAACTGGAAATTCTACGGAATTTCGTGCATAGTGGCGTTTGCGATTTACCTATTGGGGAAGGTGGTATTCATGCGGGCGAAGGAGGGATTTGCGGATGTCTTATAAGACGGACGAAAAGGCAATAAGTGTAAGTCATGTGTCAAAGGTATATAAAATTTTTGATACGCCGGGGAAAAGATTTCTTTATCATATGTTTCACACTAATGACGGAAAAGATTTTGTTGCATTAAATGATGTAAGTTTTCAAGTGAAAAAAGGAGAGGCCTTTGGTATCATAGGTCGTAATGGTAGTGGTAAGAGTACTATGCTACAAATATTGGCAGGTATCATTAAAGCAACTACGGGAAACGTTGAAATAAATGGAAGGGTTGCTGCTTTGCTAGAACTTGGAAGTGGTTTTAATCCGGAAAGCACCGGATATGAAAATATTTATATGAATGCCGCTATACTGGGAGTATCGAAGGAGGAAATTGAAGGAAAAATTGCTCGGATAGTGGAATTCGCTGATATAGGAGATTTTGTTAATCAACCCGTCAAGACGTATTCTAGCGGTATGTTTGTAAGGCTTGCTTTTTCGGTGGCTATCAATGTAGATGCAGACATTCTACTGATTGATGAAGCATTGGCTGTGGGAGATGTTTTTTTTCGGCAAAAATGTTATACAAAATTAAATCAATTAAAAAAAGAGGGTAAAACAATTATTCTGGTAAGTCATGGAATGAATGAGGTAGAGCAATTTTGTGATAGGGTATTACTGCTTAACAAGTCAAATGTGTTAATGTGCGGAGATGCCAGAGAAGCAGTACAAAGGTATTATATGCTCGAACAGGAGTCAAACGCAAGTAAACAAGAAGATGAGTTTCGAGTTGACCATGATGATAATATAGAGAATTTTGAATGCAAAACAGCCTTTGACAGATGGCATAGGTTAGAAAGTAGTAATTTTAACTGTATAATTAATTACGAAAGCGAAATAAATAATGGTAAAGTTAAATTTTTACGAGTAGGGATATTTAATGAAAATGGTCAGGAGAGTAAAGTTTTTCAACAAGGAGAAAATGCTTATTTTCTTTATGAAATCGAGGTTCTTCATGATATAAAGACGCCGATTGCAGGTATTGTTTTTTATGATCAGCGCAACACAATTGTATTTGGAAAAGATAATCTACAGACATACACGAAGGTTCCGGAACATGTAAAAAAGGGAAGTGTAGTTAGATGTCTTTTCAAGATTAAAATGGATATTGCAATAGGGGAATATACGTTTGATGCAGGTTTTAATTCAATAAATAGTGAAGACTATTTCTCCAGAAGTAATAAAAAACAAGAAGAAATAAACGAAGCTCGTGAAATTTTATGTGCGCTTTCTAATGTAGGTAGTTTTTCCGTTCATGAGAGAGCAGTAGGGAAACCAATGAAAATTATGTTTCATGGATGTTGTGATTTACCAAGTGATGTAGAAATGATAGTAAACTAAGGCGTAATCTTGAAACTCAGAAAGGGAGAACAATGGACAAGTGCTGGTGTGGCAATGATAAACTGAAAGAATATTCTAAAAACTATTTTTTGTGTAGTGAATGTAAATCTTTAGTTTCCAAAAAAGCATTTGAAGACAGCATATACCATGTAGAAGATGAGAATGATGACTTGTATGGGGAAAACTACTGGGAAGAAGTAATGACCAAAGAGGCCGGTGTTAATTCTACGGATGAAATTATTGATTTATATCTTCATGAAAGAGGAATTTACTGGTTAAAATATATTGTTAAGTATTTTCCGTTCAACAGCAAAGTTGCTGAAATCGGTTGTGGACTTGGACAGTTATCTTATTTGATGAAAATGCTTGGATATCAGCAGATTGCATATGAATTGAGTCCTGCTATATGTAAATATGTTAAAAACAAGTTAAACATTAACATTGTATGCCAGACTTTTGGAAAAGGAAATGAAAAGTATGATGCTATTGTTGCAATGGATGTATTTGAGCATATCTTAAATCCGCAAGAATTTCTCGGTGAATGCTCGGAACACATAACAGATAAAGGAATATTGTGCTTACAAACTCCATGCTATGATGAAACGTTGACTTATGATAAAATGCGTTGTGAAAAACCGCGTTTTGAAAAACTAATGGTCGAAGAACAGCACATTTTTATTTATAGTAAGAAATCTATTACACAAATTTTAGAAAGCTACGGATTTTATGAGATTATCTTTGAACCGGCTTTCTTTGGTAATGATTACGACATGTTTTTGTTTGCATCTAAAGAAAAAATTAGTGTAAATTCCGCGGAAGAGATTGATAATCATTTTAACCATGTAGAAAGCGGAAGATTAATAAAAGCAATGTTAACTCTGTTTGATGCTAATAGGGAATTAGAATTATGCTATCAAACAGCAGATGCAGACCGTAGTTCCCGCTTGGAGCAAATCGAAGAGCTAACGAAGATGCTGAAAGAAAGTGAAAAAGACCGAGAGGCGCGTCTGGGAGAAATAAATGATTTGACGCGAATGGTGCAGGAGTGCGAAAAGGACCGAGAGGCGCGCCTGGGAGAAATAAGTAAACTGACACAAATGCTGCAGGAAAGCGAAAAGGACCGAGAGGCGCGTTTGAAGCAGATAAATGAACTGACGCGAATGCTGCAGGAAAGCGAAAAGGACAGAGAGATGCGTTTGAAGCAAATAAATGAACTGACGCGAATGCTGCAGGAAAGTGAGGCAGACCGTGAAGCGCGTCTTAATCAAATTAATACACTTACTGAAATGTTATATAAAAAAAGATGAGAAGAATACTATTTTTTTGAGGTGGGAAAGATGAAGATTGCAGTAGATGTGCTATCAATTAGACCGGACGGAAGCGCGGGTGGGGCGATGGGTTTTGCGTTGGAATTAATTAAAGGGTTTGCAGCAAAACCAGATATTCAGGTTCTGGTATTGTGCGCAGACTGGAATATTAGTTATTTAAAAGGATTATTACCAAAGAATATTCAGTACTATCAAGTATTGGGTGAATATAAATTAACGGGTATCGGCCGAATTGATAGAATAGTTGATCGTATCAGACAGAAAATATACTCAAATTCGGTTTTAAAAAAGAATAATGTGGATGTTTTGTACTGTCCGTTTAGTGCTGCCACATATAAAGAAAAAGGAATTCCGACAGTGAGTACTATTCTTGATATTCAACATGAATACTACCCGCAGTTTTTTGAGCCACAAGAGTTGGCTCACAGGCGTAAGTTTTATCATAGCATTGTAAAGAAAGTAGAACGAGTCGTGTGTATTTCAGACTATACTAAGGAAACCTTTTGCGAGAAGTATAAATTTCCGTTGGATAGGGCTCAGACAATTTATATTGCAATACAAAATCGCTTTTTTAAACAAGATGATAAGGTTTTAGATAAGTTAAATTTACGAGGTCAAGAGTATATTGTATATCCTGCAAACTTTTGGGAACATAAAAACCATAAGCTTCTCTTAAATGCTTTTGCAATGTATCGATATGAGAATAAGTATCTAAAATTAGTACTGACCGGGAATCCGTTAGAGCAGTCTACATATTATAATAACTTACTTAAGGCCATGAAGATAGATGAGTGCACAGTAATTACTGGGTATGTTACAGATGAAGAATTGTATAGTATTTTGAAAAATGCGAAAGGACTTATCTACCCAAGCTTATTTGAAGGTTTTGGAATTCCAATTGTTGAAGCGATGCATTTACATAAGTTGATTGCCTGTAGCAATCTGACGAGCCTTCCGGAAATTGGATGTGATGCAATTTTTTATTTTAATCCGAAGAAACCAGATGATATATTGGCAGGAATTAGGTATTTGGCAGAAAATGAAATGACGAATGATATTATACAACAGTATGAGACGAAACTGAATGATTACAAAACTGAAAAGATGGTAGAAGAATATTTGAAGGTACTGAAAGATGTAGTCAGCAAGAAGGAGGCTTTGGTTTTTCAGGAAGAAGTTATAGGAGTATATCCCGACGGATGGAGCACTCCCGAAATTGTCATACAGTTGAAGGATAGAGAAGACAGTATTCTCAGGGGGAAAATTATTTTACCCGAATTTACTGGGATGAAAATGAAAATTTTGTTAGAAAATAATGGAAAACGGAGGCAAATATTATTAAAATCAGGTGATTCAATTGAACTAGAAGAAAAAATCACTAGTAATTGTGCAACGGTAATATTGCGCATGAGTAAAACATGGTCTCCTCAAGAAGTCTTAAAAAACAACGATGTCAGAGAACTGGGAGTATTCTTAGAAGATTTAAAACTTGAAACAGCGGATGAGATGATAGAAGTAAAAAATTTGGTATAAATAGAGGCTAAAAACATGAAAATTACAGTGGTAACTCCTTCCTATAATCAAGGAGTTTTTATAAAGAGAACTATAGAAAGCGTGCTATCCCAAGGAATAGATGATTTGGAATACATTATCATGGATGGTGGGAGTACGGATGAAACTGTGGATATCCTAAAAGAATATGGAGATAAGATTATCTGGAAAAGCGAAAAAGATAAGGGGCAGACAGATGCTGTAAACAAAGGAATTAGAGCGGCACATGGAGAAATCATTGGATGGCTCAATTCGGATGATATCTATTATCCTAATGCAATTAAGAAGGTTATGGAGGTATTTGAAAACCATCCGGAAATTAATGTAGTATATGGAAATGCAAATCACATTAATGAAGATGACATTTTTATTGAAGAGTATTATACAGAAGATTTTGATTATGAAAGATTAAAAGATATCTGCTTTATATGCCAGCCGTCTTTGTTTTTCAGAAAGAAGCTGGTAGATAAATATGGATTTTTGGATGATAAATTGCAGTAT
This sequence comes from Clostridiales bacterium, assembly GCA_012520655.1. Classification (GTDB taxonomy): domain Bacteria; phylum Bacillota; class Clostridia; order Lachnospirales; family Lachnospiraceae; genus Kineothrix. The sequence continues at coordinate 43,926 of JAAYNW010000052.1, forward strand.
TGTATGGATTATGATTATTGGCTTCGTCTGGGGAAAGGAGAGAGATTCTATCGTTTAAATGAATTGATAGCCGGATCCAGATTATATGATGATAATAAGACATTAGGAGCGCGGAGAAAAGTACATGAAGAAATGCTGACTATGCAGGAAAAAAATTTTGGAAAGGCATCGGAAAGATGGGTCTATAATTTAGCGCATGTGATTGTGGATGAAATGGGAATTCCCAGAATAAAGAATGAGAGATCAAATCCGGAGTTTGTTAAGACGTTAGCTAAGGTATCGACAAAAGAATTTTTAAAGCATTATAAATATATTCCTTGGAATGTGATGAAGAATATTGTTGGATGGTATTTTCAAAAATAATTAAAATCGGTTGAAAGGGGAGTATGAATGAAGATTGGATTTGATATTAGCCAGACGTGCGAGAGCAAGTCCGGTACAGGATTTTATGCGGATCAAATGATACGGGCACTTGCTCATGTAGATAATGAAAATGAGTACACACTTTTGCCGTGGTTTTATGATTATAGACCACAGACATTGGATAATGCAACGAAGATTAATAGGGAGAATTTTGAAGAAAAAGTCCTTAAGAGGTTTAGCGATGAAGAAAATGCTATGAAAAGGCTTGATATAATACATTCTAATAACTTTCGCTTTCCCAAAGATGTTTCAGCAAAGAAAGTGGTAACCTTATATGATGTATGTTTTTTAGACCATCCGGAATATACGACTGAAGCTAATAGACTTTTTTGCTATAAGGGAACATTGGACTCTATGCTGTTTGCGGATAAGATAATTGCTATATCTGAGTACACAAAAAAACGTCTGCTTTATTTTTTCCCGTTTGTGGATGAAAAGAAGGTAGAGGTGGTGTATTGTGGCAATAGAGATACGTTGCTAAAAGAGAAAGATGATGAATCGCTCATTAAAAGGTACGGTTTGAAGAAGGACGAGTATTATTTATCGGTGGGAACAATAGAACCTAGGAAAAATTATACCACATTATTACAAGCATACAAGATTTATAAGGAAAAAAATCGGGACTATAAAAAACTGTGTATTGCAGGTGGGTATGGCTGGATGGAAGAGAACTTTAAACATAGGATTGTGGAATTGGGGTTAACGCAAGATGTCGTAGTTACAGGCTATGTTACAGATGCAGAGTTATCCAATTTATACCGTTATTGTTTTGGATTTGTTTATCCCACTTGGTATGAGGGGTTTGGACTACCGGTTTTGGAAGCGATGAACTTCAGAAAACCGGTTATTGCAAGCAGAGTATCTAGTATTCCGGAAATCACGGGAGATAGTGCTATTTTAGTTTCTCCCGGAGAATGCGAAGAAATTGTTAATGGGATGCTTTATCTGGAAGCCTCGGATGAAAGGTATTCGAGTATTATTAACAAAGGATATGAGCAAACCAGAAAATTTTCTTGGATAAAGTCAGCGAATCAATTATTCGACATATATAAACAAATTATACTGATTTGAAGCATAATGCCAAAAATAACTTCATTAAGTAAGATTCTTTTAGCACTAAACTATTATGTTAAATTAATGGTGCTATTTAGTTAAGTCCCATGTATGTTGTTTTTTTAAGATATATCTGATAATATAGTGAACATGTATGTCATTATAAATCTATAGTTATGAATCTATAATTTATTTAGAGGTTAGATTACTTTGCAAAAATAAATTTGTAAACAATTATTTTATGCTAAATATTGTCTGCCAGACTTTAAGGTTAAAACGTAAAAATTAAAGGAGTTTTGATTATGCCAAGCAATTTGGACATAATTCAAAGATTTAGAGTATGATTTTGAGTGTTATAATATCATTTATTTTAAAATTAATTATTGTATTACTGATAGGGTTATGGTTCTATAAAATAAATAAAAACGTAATTGAGTCTTTGGTTTGCGGTTGGCTTTTGATGTATGAGCTCCAAATAGCATTAATGTTGTTTTTCTCTTGTTTTAAGATAATGAACAGATGGTGGCTTGGGTTTGGATTAATAGTCATTATTGTTATGCTTTTCTTAGTACAAAGAAAGAGAATATTTGATGCATTATATTATCTAACCCAAAGGCTGAAAGAAGGTCATCAGTACGACTATATCATTTGGGGTGGCGCAATATTACTCTTTATTTATGTGGCGGCACATAACTTCTTATTTTTCGATGGAACGTGGGATGCACACACGTATGAGCTGCCGCGAATTGAATTTTTTTCACAAAAAGCGTCGTTATTTGTAAATATGAAAAGTGGTGCTTTAAATATATTTTGTAATGAATGGAACGGGGAACTGAATGGTATATTTTATAGAATAATGGGGAATGAAAATCAAGGAATCTTTTTTTCCAATACGGAAAATTTTTTCTATGGTCTTTTTGTTGTATGGTGGTTTGCTGAGAAAATCGGTATAAATAGATTAGGTAGAGGTATTTCCTTGCTTTTCTATTGTAGCTTCCCAGTTATTGTTTTTATGTCGATGTCTTCTAAAGGCGATTTCCTTGCAATAGTACTCTTTTTATGTGTAACAATTTGGCTAAAAGAATTTTTATATTCAGAGACAGGTTATTCTTTATTGTTTTTGGCTATTTCACTCGGTTTAGCAGCAGGTACTAAAATTACAATGGTTCCATTTGCCGGATTATGTTTTATTAGTATATGTATTTATTTTTTGATGAAATTCAAAGTAGAAGTAAAAAGATATGTTACATTAATAAAAAAAACATGGAAATCTATTGTGCTTGGAGTGCTATTAAGCGTGGTGGGTTGTTTTAGGTATGTTCTGAATTATATATACTTTGGAGATTTTTTTCAAAGAGTTGAATCGGTAAATATTTCTTTTAAAAATATAAAATCTTCATTTTTAGAAATGTTAAAAACTATTCTATTCCCTGATAATGCATTTATACATGCCGATATTATAGAGTCGTTAAATCAGGATTTGGGAATAGTAGGATTTCCATTTATCATTATGCTTTTACCAGTAGTTATATTGTGGTGTATGATGAGTATTTTAAGGGAACCCAAAAGAAAGATGGATTATAAGATATTATTTATTTTATTTCCGACAGTGGGGAGTTGCTTTTTTTTAATGGCTTCCACAAATTGGTATAGCTGGTCTTTTCGGTATTATACACCTTGGATATGTACTTTATTTATCGTGTTCGTGTTATTAGTACAGGACATAATTTCAGCTTTACCTATGACATGCAAAAAACTGATATTAGGAGCGGTCAGATAGGGATATATAATTCCTGAAAAATTCGGCATAGTCGTTGATATTCGGCTATGCCGTTTTTTCGTTTATTTTGG
>JAAYNW010000053.1 GCA_012520655.1 Clostridiales bacterium
TACACTCCTTCGAGTAGTCAGAGCTACAGGAAACAAATCAAAAGTCCACAGTATCTGAATGTATTGAACCACGATATTAAAAGAAAGGAAATATATGATTATTAGCTTCTAAATAATCATACAAGGTTTTTATGGATTATATAAATGCTTTTTGGGTAGGCGGACTTATATGTGCTCTGGTACAGATATTGATGGAAAAGACGAAGCTTATGCCGGGGCGTATTATGGTGCTGCTCGTATGTTTGGGAGCAGTCATCAGCGCATTCGGAATATATGAACCCTTTCAGGAATATGCAGGAGCGGGAGCTTCGGTCCCGCTTCTCGGATTTGGCAATGTGCTGATGAAGGGAGTGAAGGAAGCGGTGGATAATTCGGGTTTTATCGGTATATTTCAGGGAGGATTTAAAGCAGGAGCCGTGGGAACGAGCGCCGCTCTGATATTCGGCTATCTGGCAAGCCTCATATTCAATCCGAAGATGAAGAAATAATTCAGATTTCTTCCCATAATATTTGGTTTTTATCCATAAACTTTTGAAAGGCGAGATCCCAAAGCTGTTCCGGCGTTTTATCCATAACGAATGTGTTCGTGGAAATACCGGTCACTAAGCAGGCTGTACTGCCGTCATATTTTACTGTGAGGGTAAATGCTTTGAGCTTGTGTCCATCATCTTCGTATGCGCCGTCCGACATGATTTTTTTCATATGCTCGGGCATTAGCAAAAGTACAAATTTAAAACTAAGAGGAGTACGTTTCCCTTTTATAAGCTGAAGGCAGAGCGGGCGCATGTTCTTCCATAGGGAAAAATCATAAGGGCAGAGGGCGGAATCCTCCTGCTCTTCTTTTGTGTAGAAATCTTTCAGGATGTGACCGTCTATCCGGAAAGTATTGTAAGTGACAATTGTGCCCTCCTCCAATAAAAAATAGTCGAAGTTCTCGGAAAGAAGAAGTTTATTCATAAAGTTTTTTAAATCCGATATTTGATATGCTTTCATAAATACCTCTTTTATTTAATTTCTAATGTGGAGAAATCGGCTACACATAGGCTATATCAGTAATAGCATCACTGCTATTATAGTGGAAAATAAAAACTTAATCTATAGATTTATAAAAAAAGTAGAAAGTATCTTTACAAGAAAAAGTCCGGCGTGTTATTATAAGTAGTAATTAATACTACGTGGAACGGTAATTAGTATGCCGAGTAGTAATTTTGGAGGTCAATATGAGCTATAAAATAGTTGTGGATAGTTGCTGTGAACTGCCGGAAGAATACAGAAATGATGAGAAATTTGAAATAATTCCCCTTGGACTGGAAGTAGGAGATTACCAGATCATGGATGATGAACATTTCAATCAAAAGGAATTCCTGGAAAAAGTCGCAGCGTACTCCGGCTGCCCGAAATCCTCCTGTCCGTCTCCGGAGAGATACAGAGAAGCTTTTCACTGTGAGGCGGATGATATAATTGTAGTTACTCTTTCTTCCAAGCTCAGCGGAAGCCATAACAGCGCTATGCTCGGTAAGAACCTTTATCATGAAAAATACGGAAATAAAAATATCTACGTATGTGATTCCGAATCGGCTAGCTGTGGGGAAACCCATATTGCTTTAAAAGCGATGGAACTGGAAGAAGCCGGCTGTTCCTTCGAAGAGATAACGAAAGAACTGGAAGCGTTCAGGGATGAAATGAAAACTTATTTTGTGCTGGATAACCTGGAAACCCTTAGAAAAAACGGGCGACTTACGGGAGTGAAGGCTCTGGTGGCATCAACTCTCAGCATAAAGCCTGTTATGGGATCTTCGGAAGGCAGCATCATTCAAAAAGGACAGGCGATAGGCATTAAAAAGGCGCTTACCAAATTGGCTGAGATAGTGGCGAAGGAAGTAGTTCGATCCGAAGAAAAGGTACTTATGATAACTCACTGTAATTGCAGGGAAAGGGCAGAACTGATGAAGAACATGATATTGGAGAAGATAAGGGTAAAAGATGTTCTTATTATGGATACTGCCGGTATCAGTAGCATGTATGCCAATGATGGCGGCATTATCGTCACTATATAAGCAAATAAGATTACAGCTCTTCGGTATATTGCCGGAGAGCTTTTTTAATGTCCGCACAATAGGAAGGCGTGGTGCGGATTACCGTGCCGTCGGTAAGCATGAGCTTTGTAAATGATACCTTTTTCAGATAAGCCACATTTATCATCGAAGTGCGCGAAACAGCGGCATAGTGCGTATAAGCGGCCAATTGTGAATAGAAATTAGTAATAGTGCTGAGAATACTGATGCTGGTTCTGTCTTTCAGATAGACATGAATGTAATTTCCGTCAGCCTTCGCATAGACAATGTCGTCTTCTTCTACATAACGTGTGATTTTTTCGCCACGTAATTCTATCGTGGGGACAATTTGGGATTTTAATGCGACGAGGTGATCAAGAACATTCGATAATTCTTCTTTTTTTATCGGCTTATCCAGAAAAAGGATGTTATGCTTTTCCTTTTCCGAAGAACCTAAAAAAAGCTTCCGGTAATCGACGGAAGAGACACATAGAATGATGGGTGCGGCCACACCGGCATCGCGCAGGAGAAGTGCAAGTGCGGCACCGTTTGTTTTCTCGGAGGTCATATCGATGAAAAAGGCATCATAAATCATCGGTGTTGTCATAATTGCTGAGATGCTGCCGTAAGAATCGATATAAAAAGTACCGGTTTCTTCTGTTCGTTTGTCCGATTCCCGCTGAAGTAATCGTTCCATCTGCTTACGGTCGCCTACGTTATCGTCGCAGATTGCTATATGAAGTGCAAAGCTTTCGGCTTGCATAACAAGACCTCCTATTTACATAATCTTGATTTGGACCGGAGAATATATAATAGCCACAAATAGAGCTATTTGCAGAAGCAAAATGGCAGGCATTCCATAGACGAAATACCAATGCCTCGTTTTATGGCGGAAAGCATACATGCCAAGTATGCAGCCGATGCTTCCGCCGATAACTGCCATGATAAAAAGGGTAGATTCAGGAATTCTCCAAGCCTGTTTTTTGGCTTTATATTTGTCCAGACCCATTAGACATAAGCCTAATATATTTACTGCTGCAAAGTATATGAGTAATATGGTTATGACATCCATGAGCTGATCTCCTTTCTATAACAGACAACGAGTGAAATCAGACCGGTTTATTTCATTTTGTTTACTTCCTGCATTTTCATCGCACGTACCTTACAGGAAAGACCAAATAAATTGATGAAGCCCTCGGCATCGTGGTGGTCATATAGATCGCCGGTCGTAAAAGAAGCGATACTTTCATTATAAAGGGAATACGGGGAAGTAGTCCCTGCTTTGATGATGTTGCCTTTATAAAGCTTTAATTTTACTTCGCCTGTCACATATTGCTGAGTAGATTGAATAAAGGCCTGTACTGCTTCGCGAAGAGGAGTAAACCATTTGCCTTCGTAAACAATTTGAGCCAGCTTGTTGCCCATATCCGCTTTTAAAGCATAGGTATCGCGGTCAAGGATGAGTTCTTCCAACTGCTGGTGTGCTTCATATAGAATGGTACCGCCGGGAGTTTCATATACGCCGCGGGATTTCATTCCTACCACGCGGTTCTCCACGATATCTACAATGCCGATTCCGTGCTTGCCGCCAAGGGCGTTGAGCTCACGGATAATATCGGATACTTTCATTTTCTTTCCGTTTACGGAGACAGGAATTCCTTTTTCAAATGCCATAGTAACATATTCACCTTCAGAAGGCGCTTTTTCCGGTGTGGTTCCGAGAACGAGAAGATGCTCATAGTTCGGTTCGTTGGCAGGATCTTCGAGTTCCAAGCCTTCGTGGCTGATATGCCATAAATTACGGTCGCGGCTGTAAGAAGAATCTGCGGAGAAAGGAAGGTCGATGCCATGAGCTTTGCAATATTCAATCTCCGACTCGCGGGAATCCATCGTCCATTTATCGTTTCTCCATGCGGCAATAATTTTCAAGTCGGGAGCAAGAGCTTTTATTCCCAGTTCAAAACGAATCTGGTCGTTGCCTTTTCCGGTAGCGCCGTGGCAGATAGCGGTAGCACCTTCTTTGCGGGCAATTTCCACCAGTTTTTTGGCGATAACGGGTCTTGCCATGGAAGTACCGAGAAGATATTTGTTCTCGTATACAGCGTGAGCCTGTACGCAGGGAACGATGTATTCGTCACAGAATTCATCCGTAACATCTTCAATGTATAATTTTTCCGCACCGCAGAACTTCGCTCTTTCTTCCAGGCCGTCCAGTTCTTCGCCCTGACCGCAGTCTACGCATACGCAGATAACTTCATAGTCGAAATTTTCCTTTAACCAAGGAATGATGGCGGTAGTATCGAGTCCGCCGGAGTAAGCCAAGATAACTTTTTCTTTCATTATTATTGCCTCCGAATTATGATTAAAATATGAATTAATAGTGCTGCCATGAAAACATGGACATTACGATTGCTCTGCAAACAATATACAACATTATTTTCTGAAATGCAAGTGCAAATTTATGCATAAAAACACATAATGCAATTATTTTCATGCATAAAATAAAAAAATACTTGAATAATATGCATATAAGATGTATACTTATGCAAAACATACGACAAATGAGGTGAAACGGATGAAAGCGAGAATTTTTATCGATGGAAGCGAAGGAACTACAGGACTGAGAATACATGAACGTTTTAAGGGACGTGAAGATATTGAAATATTACCTATTTCCCAGGAGCTTAGAAAGGATGCAAAGGAAAGACAAAGATTGATTAATTCTTCGGACATCACAATCCTTTGCTTGCCGGATGCGGCAGCGAGAGAGTCCGTCAGCCTGGTTGAAAATGAAAAAGTAAAAATAATAGATACGTCGACAGCTCATAGGACGGAAGAAGGGTGGGCATACGGATTTCCGGAATTATCCGAAAGGCATAGACAGGCGGTTGCGGAAGGGAAGAGGATAGCGGTGCCGGGATGCCATGCTACGGGATTTATTTCTTTATTATATCCGGTTGTTACGAAAGGGATTTTATCCCCCGAATATCCGGTATCCGGTTTTTCACTTACCGGATATTCCGGAGGAGGCAAATCGCTGATTGCCCAGTATGAAGACGGGAACCGCTCCGTAGAATTCGATGCGCCGAGAGAATATGCGCTGAGTCAGCAGCACAAGCATTTAAAGGAGATGAAAAAGATTACCGGACTTTCGAGAGAACCTTTATTTTCTCCGATTGTGGCGGATTATTACAGCGGAATGGTAGTCTCCATTCCGATATATACGGAGTTCCTGAAAGACTGCCATACACCGGATAAGCTGAGAGAGTTCTTTGAGGATTATTATATGGATCAAAAGCTGATCAGAGTAATGAACCGGGCCGGGGAAGAAGAGCTGAAGGGAATGATGGCAGGAAACGGCGGCTCCGGCCGGGACGGACTTAAAGTATATATTACGGGAAACGAGGAGAGAATCGTTCTCTCCGCACAGTTTGATAACCTTGGAAAAGGTGCGTCGGGAGCAGCTATCCAGTGCCTCAACCTTATGCTCGGATGCGAAGAAGAAAGAGGATTAAATCTGTGAGAGGAAGGGAAATAAACGGTAGTGGAATTGGGCGATGACACTGACTAGGAGGAAAAATGATGGTTCGGACAATGACAATAGAAGATTATGAAGAGGTACATGAACTCTGGATGAGCATCAAAGGCTTTGCGATAAGGAGTGTCGACGATTCCAGAGAGAGCGTGGAACGTTTTCTGCAACGAAATCCTGACACCAGTGTCGTGGCTGTGGAAGACGGAAAAATAGTAGGAGCAATTCTCTGCGGTCATGATGGAAGAAGGGGTTGTATGTATCATGTATGCGTACATGAGAATTATCGCAGGAGAAGCATCGGGGAAACCATGGTAGCGGCGGCCGTGGAAGCGTTGAAAAAGGAACATATCAACAAAGTGTCGCTGATTGCTTTTACCCAGAACAGCACAGGCAATGCTTTTTGGAGCCGGATAGGGTGGACGAGGCGAGATGATTTGAATTATTATGATCTTGTTTTGAACGATGAGAATCTGGTAATTTTTAATAAATGAGAAGTAACGGGCGACTGCAGATGAAATGTAGCGTTATAAAGGCGCGAAAGGAGAAAGGTGAAGATGGAGATTATATCAGGCGGTGTAACCGCAGCGAAGGGATTTGAAGCGGCAGGAGTGGAAGCGAATATAAAATATAAGAATAGAAAGGACATGGCGCTTATATATAGCGAAGCTCCTTGTAAGGCAGCGGGAGTTTTCACGAGCAATGTCGTCAAAGCGGCTCCGGTTCTGTGGGATAAAAATGTGGTATCGTCCTCCCTTTATGCGCAGGCAGTCGTGGTGAATGCGGGAATTGCCAATGCCTGTACCGGCGTAAACGGATACGAATACTGTAAACAGATGGCTGAGAGTACGGCAAAAGAATTGGGAATACCTGTAGATGCGGTACTGGTAGCATCCACAGGCGTCATAGGCAAGCAGCTTCCCATAGATAAAATAACAGGAGGTGTGCTAAAGCTGGTACAAGAAAAGGAACACAGCTTACATGCGGGGACGATGGCAGCAGAGGCTATTATGACCACGGACACCGTTTCAAAACAGGCAGCCGTAACGATAGAGATCGACGGAACAATAGTGACGGTAGGCGGCATGTGCAAAGGCTCCGGAATGATACACCCCGATATGTGTACGATGCTCGGTTTCATAACGACCGATATAGCCATTTCCAAAGAACTGCTGCAGGAGGCGCTGAATGAAGATGTTCAGGATACCTTCAACATGATATCGGTGGATGGGGATACGTCCACGAATGACACGCTTTTAGTATTGGCAAACGGTATGGCGGGTAATAAAGAAATTACATGCAAAGATGAAAATTTCTATAAATTTACGGAGGCGCTTCATTATATCGATGAGACATTGGCGAAAAAGATGGCAGGAGACGGAGAAGGGGCCACCGCATTATTTGAGACAAAAGTCATTCATGCGGCAACGAAGAAGGATGCAAAGGCACTCAGCAAAGCGGTAATCTGCTCGAGCCTCACAAAAGCGGCTATTTTCGGGCATGACGCCAACTGGGGAAGGATTCTTTGTGCGCTTGGTTATTCGGGAGTTCTGTTCGACCCTGAGAAAATCGAGCTTTTCTTTGAAGGACAGGAGAAACGGATGCAGATATATAAGGATGGCATGGAAGTGGATTATAGCGAAGAAGAAGCGACGGCAATCCTTTCGGAGCCGGAAGTCAGAGTGGTTGTGGATATGAAGATGGGAGATGCCGAAGCTACGGCATGGGGCTGCGACCTGACTTATGATTATGTAAAAATAAATGCGGATTACCGTTCTTAATTGGTAATTACGAATTGTCTGTTATAATAAAAAATAGGAGATAAAGTGATGGATAAGGATATGACGGAAGTATTGAAAAAAGCGGAAGTTCTTATAGAGGCGCTTCCTTACATACAGAGGTTTAACCGCAAGGTTATTGTTGTAAAGTACGGCGGCAGCGCGATGAGCAACGAGGAACTTCAGAAGAATGTGATCAAGGATGTTACGCTGCTTAAGCTCGTAGGATTTAAACCGATCATTGTACATGGAGGAGGAAAGGAGATTAGCCGCTGGGTAGGGAAAGTAGGAAAAGAAGCGGAGTTTGTAAACGGTCTTCGCGTTACGGATGAAGAGACGATGGAAATAGCGGAGATGGTATTATCCAAAGTAAATAAAAATCTTGTGACTATGGTTCAGGAACTGGGAGTGAAGGCGATAGGTATCAGCGGTAAGGACGCGGGTCTTTTGACAGTAGATAAGAAATATGCGGATGGCAGAGATATCGGTTTTGTAGGAGATATCAAAGCAGTTAATCCGGAGCTGCTGTACGATTTGCTGGAAAAGGATTTTCTTCCGATTGTGGCACCGATCGGGCTGGATGATAACTTTCAGACTTATAATATCAATGCGGACGATGCCGCATGTGCTATCGCAAAAGCAGTACATGCGGAGAAGCTCGCTTTCCTCACGGATATAGAGGGGATTTACAAAGATATCAACGACAAATCGTCTTTTATCTCCCGTATGAAAGCTTCCGAAGCGGATAAATTGATTGAGGACGGCTTTATAGGAGGAGGTATGTTGCCTAAGCTTTCCAACTGTACATCGGCAATTCGAAACGGCGTAAACAGAGTGCATATTCTGGACGGAAGGATTCCTCATTGTCTGTTGCTTGAAATCTTCACATATCACGGTGTAGGAACAGCGATTCTTCATGATGAAGATCAGCTGAACGATATTCCCGATGTGCGTTAGATATGGATAGAAAGGGAGAATTGGGTTATGATGAAAGAATATATAGAAGAAGCCGAGAAGGCGCTTCTGCATACATATAACAGATATCAGATTGTGCTCGACAAAGGAGACGGGGTATACCTGTATGATACCGAAGGGAAGAAATATCTCGACTTCGTATCGGGAATCGGTGTGTTTGCTTTGGGGTATCATAACGAAGCGTATAACGATGCCATAAAGGCGCAGATCGATAAAGTGATACACACATCGAATTATTTTTATAACGTGCCTGCGATTGAAGCAGCTAAAAAGATAAAGAGGGTATCGGGAATGGATCGCGTGTTCTTTACGAACAGCGGGGCAGAAGCGGTAGAAGGTGCTATTAAGGCGGCTAGAAAATATGCTTATCTAAAAGATGGGCGCACGGATCATGAGATAATTGCCATGGAACATTCCTTTCACGGGAGGACCATGGGGGCTTTGTCGATAACCGGGAATCCGAAATATAGAGAAGCTTTTGAGCCGATGATAGGAAATATACAATTTGCGCGGATGAATGATTTTCAAAGTGTGAAAAGTCTTGTAACGGATAAGACATGTGCAATTATATTTGAAACCGTACAGGGAGAAGGCGGTATCCATCCGGCCCGTGAAGAGTTCATAAAACAGATAAAGGCGCTTTGCGAAGAAAAAGATATCCTTTTAATTCTCGATGAGATTCAGTGTGGTATGGGGCGTACGGGGGCTATGTACGCATGGCAGCGCTATGGGGTAAAGCCGGATATCATGACGACGGCAAAGGCTCTTGGCGGCGGAATTCCGGTAGGGGCGTTTTTGATGACTGAGCATGTGGCACAGCATTCTTTGACGAGCGGGGATCATGGTACGACCTATGGAGGAAATCCTCTGGCTGCTGCCGCTGTGAATAAAGTGCTTGATTTATTTGAGGAGAACCATATAATAGAAAATGTGAATTCGGTTGCTCCTTACTTAGAAAGGAAACTGGATGAAGTGGTGGATAAATATGAATTTATTAAGACGCGGCGCGGTGTCGGTTTCATGCAGGGACTTGAGTTTACGAGACCGGTAGGAGAAATCATAGAAAAGACACTGGATAACGGTTTGATTTTGATAAATGCAGGATTAAATGTTATTCGTTTCGTACCGCCTCTTATTATTACGGAAGAGGATGTGGACAATATGATTTCCATATTGGAGCATAGTCTTTCATAAACGTGGAGGATTACTATGAGTCTTAAAAAAAGGCTTTTGGGAGTGGCAGTTCTTTTATGTATAGCGGTATCCGTTATAGGAATTGGTTTTTCCGGAAAAACGATCAGTAAGGAAAAAGAGGATTCTATTTTCTCGAGGAAAGAGGATAGTATTTATTTCTGGTATACGGATGAGGCACTGACTGATTATTTATGCAGCGCGGCAGTTGCTTACAACAAAGAACATGATGTCAGGGTGATTCCTGTTCTTACTTCCGGATTGGAATATCTGGAGAACATAAACAAAGAATCCATTCAGTCGGAGAATTTGCCGGATTTGTATATTATCAGCAATGATTCTCTGGAGAAAGCTTTTTTGGCAGGCTTGGCCGCGCCTATAGATGAAGCCGGATGGGATGTAATCAAAGAAGGCTATCCCGATGCGGCGAGGCTGGCAGTAACGTATAAAGGAAAAGTGATCGGTTATCCCTTCTACTTTGAAACGAGTGGGCTATTATATAATAAGACTTACCTGGAGGACTTCGCAAGAACTCAGATAGAGGCGGAAGCGGATGCTGTGCAGGGTGAAGAGGCAATGGCTCAAATTGAAGGGGATATGCCTGATATCGGTGAAGAAGTCTCCGGTGAAGAAGCTGCTGCGGATGTTGTCACGCAGGAAGAAATTGATGAGAAGATAAAAGAGATTCTTCCAGCCACTATCGACGATATCCTGAGCTTTGCTAATGAGTATGATGCGCCGGAGCAAGTGGAAGCGGTATTTAAATGGGATGTAACGGACATTTTCTATAATTACTTTTTTGCGGGAAATTATATGATTGTAGGCGGTGAATCGGGAGATAGTACGGCGAACATGAATATTTATAACCGGGATGTTATCGAATGCCTGAAGGTATATCAGGATTTGAACCAATTCTTTTCCATTGACACGAAAGAAATCAGCTATGAAGATATTATCAATGATTTTATTGCAGGCAAGATTGTGTATACGGTAGCGACTACCGATGTGGTGGCTAAGCTGGAGGAAGCGAAGGAAAATGGTGATTTCGCTTACGACTACAGTATAGCGGCCGTGCCGGATATCAATGAGAATCTGCTGACCAGATCTCTTTCCGTTACAAACTGTGTAGTGGTAAACGGTTATTCCGACAAACAGAAGGAGGCGGGAGATTTCGCTAAGTTTTTAACTTGTGAATATACCGATACGCTGTATGCGAGGACGGGAAAAGTAGCATCTCGTTACGGTGTGGATTATGGAAATAGCAATCTCCAAGAATTTGTAAATGAATACGAAATATCCGTTCCGATGCCTAAAATGATAGAAACGAGCAATTTCTGGGTAGAGCTGGAGATCGCGTTTGCCCAGATATGGGACGGCGCGGATGTGAACGACAGATTGAGAGAATTGTCGGAAAAAATTATGACGCAGATTACCGGAGAGCCATATACTGAGACTGTTATAGAGGAAGCCGAGGAGAAAACGGAAGAAGTAGAATATCTCGATGAAGAGGTTCTCAGACAGGAAGCACAGAAAAACGGCGAAGGTGAAAGTACAGACAGTACCGTCGATTAATTTAAACAGGATGAATATTTTTCCAATCATATGGGGAAGAATATCAAAGAGAAAATCTAAAAACTTTTTGATATCGGAGGACCCATATGATTGGATTTTTTATTGCACTCATTTCCGGCGCCCTGATGAGCATACAAGGCGTTTTTAATACTCAGGTGACAAAGACATCGGGGATTTGGGTAGCAAATGCATTTGTACAGTTCACCGCGCTTTTAGTCTGCCTGGGCGCATGGCTTATAACGGATAGATCATCGTTTGGTGCTTTGATGAAAGTGGAGCCGAAATATATGCTGTTAGGAGGGGCTATCGGGGCTTTTATCACCTATACGGTAATTAAAAGTATGGAGATGCTGGGGCCGGCAAGGGCGGTCATGCTCATCGTTGTGGCTCAGTTGCTTGTGGCATATGTAATAGAGCTCTTGGGCTGGTTCGGTGTGGATAAGCAACCGCTCGAAATGAGAAAGGTAATAGGAATGCTCATTACAATTGTAGGAATTATCACTTTTAAATGGAAATAGGAAGAAAAGGTACTTGTAAATGCTCAATATTTAATTTACAATGAAGTTGCAGTCGCATAGAGGGGTCTTCCTATTAATATGCTGATATGAAAGGAAACTGTGCGAATGGAAAACAGAATAAAGAACAAAGTTATTAAAAGACGCAGATACTTTTGCGTATTGCTTATTTTATCCTCCTTTTTGCTCTGCGCCGGCGCGTGCAGCAGCAAAGAAACGGTTCTACTGGAGGCGGAGGAACTTGTATATGAGGAGCAAGGGGAAGGAGATAAAGAAGCTGTTGCGGAGGAAGCGGAAGAACAGGTGGAGAAAACCCATCTGTTTGTACATATATGCGGGGCAGTACAGAAGCCCGGAGTTTATGAGCTGGAAACGGGAAGCCGTATGTTCGAAGCTGTGGAAGCGGCAGGTGGCTTTCGGGAGGATGCTTGTGAGAATTATGTGAATATGGCATTGCCGCTTCAGGATGGCTGGAAAATAGTTATTCCGACGATAGAAGAAGGCGAAGCCATGTTGATGCAAGACGGTAAGGGGGATGGGAATCCTCCGAGCGGTATCGTCTCGGAAAGTGCAGGGATTTCCGGTAAAGAGACCGATACGGACCAAGAACAGGGCATATTAGTGAATATCAATACCGCTACCAAGAAGGAGCTTTGTTCGCTGCCCGGCATCGGCGAAAGCAGAGCGGCCAGCATTATCGCTTACAGGGAAAACAACAGTCCCTTTTCAAAACCGGAGGATATTATGAAGATAGAAGGGATCAAAGAGGGTATGTTTTTAAAACTGAAGGATAAGATCTGTGTTAAGTAAGGAAGAACTATAGATAAAAAATAAAAGGGGATAAATGAGGTGCAAGATGAGTAAAAGGGTATTGGTTGTAGACGACGAAAAATTGATTGTAAAGGGTATTCGATTTAGCCTGGAGCAGGACGGCATGGAAGTGGACTGTGCCTATGATGGAGAAGAAGCGCTCGCTCATGCCAAAGAGAAGGAATATGATATTATTCTGTTAGATGTGATGCTTCCGAAGCTTACAGGATTCGAAGTGTGCCAGCAGATCCGGGAATATTCCAATGTTCCTATCGTTATGCTGACTGCCAAAGGGGATGACATGGATAAGATTTTGGGGTTGGAATACGGTGCGGATGACTATATTACCAAACCCTTTAACATACTTGAAGTAAAGGCAAGAATCCGTGCAATCATGCGCAGGACGGAAAGAAAAGAAAAAACGGCGGAAACAGCTAAAATTATAGAGAGCAAAGATGTAAAACTGGACTGCGAAGGAAGAAGAGTATATATAGCAGGCAAGGAAATCAACTTAACGGCGAAGGAATTCGAAGTATTGGAGCTCCTTATGCTGAATCCCAATAAAGTATACAGCAGAGAAGGTCTTCTTAAGATTGTATGGGGAGCTGATTATCCCGGAGACGTCCGTACGGTGGATGTTCATATCAGAAGACTGCGCGAGAAGATAGAAGCGAACCCGAGCGAGCCGAAGTATGTGCATACAAAGTGGGGAGTAGGATACTATTATGCATGACTTGACGGGGTTTTACCATGGATATTAAGATAAAAAATTTATTTCATCATTTAAAAATTCTCAAGAGTCTTAAAGCACGAATCTTCATTATCGTTTTTCTGATCGGTATTATTCCAAGCATCGTAATACGCTATGGTATATTGGAGAACTATGAAGTTCGTGCTGTCAGCCTGCGTACCTCGGATGTGCAGAATCAGCTAAAGATTATTGCCAATCATTTGATTACATACAACTATCTGCAGGATACTTCTTCCGAGGTAATCAGCGCGGAATTAGATCAGCTGTCCAATCTTTATGAAGGTCGTGTAATCATTATCAATTCCAATCTGAAAGTAATAAAAGATACGTATGGGATCAGTGAAGGAAAAACGATTATTACCGAAGAGGTAATCAAATGCTTTAAAGAGGGAAAAGGCGTATCCAACTATGACCGAGAAAACGGATATATAGAGATGACTACTCCTATTATAGATACATCGGGAAGCAAGGAGCAGGAGGATGCCGACGGCAAAGGCGCAGATGTCGTGAGCGGAGTTATGCTGACAGGTGTCTCTACGGACAGCATCATGGCTACTATGGATATTCTGAGCAGGAATGCGTCGATTATCGGTATTCTTATGATGTTCATTATCTTTGTGATAGCGCTGGTGTTATCTAACGTGCTGATAAAACCGTTCGACCGCGTAACAAAAGCTATCAGTGAGGTAAAGGAAGGGTTTACGGATGAACCCGTTTCCGTATCGGATTATGTGGAAACAGAGCATATAGTGGATGCCTTTAACCAGTTGATAAACAGGATGAAGGTGTTGGACACATCCAGACAGGAATTCGTGTCCAATGTGTCGCACGAGCTGAAGACGCCGATTACTTCTATGAAGGTGCTTGCGGACTCTTTGTTAGCACAGGAGGATGTACCGGTGGAGTTGTACCGCGAATTTTTGGTGGATATTGCGGCGGAAATAGACAGGGAAGATAAGATAATCAACGATTTGCTCGCTCTTGTAAAGATGGACAAGAAGGCGTCATCCTTGAATATCAGTGTGGTAGATATTAACGCCCTGACGGAGATTATACTAAAACGTCTGCGCCCGATAGCAAGAAAACGTGATATAGAGGTGGTTTTTGAGAGCAAGCGTACGGTAGTTGCGGAAGTGGACGAGGTAAAGCTTACGCTCATTATTACTAATCTGGTGGAAAATGCGATTAAGTATAATAACGAACAAGGTTGGGTAAAGGTAATTCTGGATGCGGATTATCAGTTTTTCACCTTGGAAATTATGGACTCAGGGATAGGTATTCCGGAAGATTCTCTGGAACATATTTATGAAAGGTTCTACAGAGTGGACAAATCCCATTCCAGAGAAATAGGAGGAACCGGGCTTGGACTTTCCATCGCCAGAAATGCGGTGCTCATGCATAGAGGTTCCATAAAGGTAGTCAGTGTGGAAGGCGAAGGGACGACCTTTACGGTAAAGCTTCCGCTTAATTACGTTTCTGCCTAGGCAATAAAAATATAGATTTGTAACAGAAAATAAGGAGAAGGTAATGAAGAAAAAATTAATATTTGTACTCATAGTTTTCTGTTTGTTTTCTATGATGGCGGCCTGCGGCAATAAGGAACAGGCGGATAAGAGCAGAATATATAAAATCTACAATATTAACAAAGATGAAACAAAGATTTTTTCCAATGAATATATAGCGAAGAATGCGGAGGCGGAGGCTTTGATAAGCGAGTTATTAGAGCAACTTGCCGTCACTCCGGAAAAGCTGGAATACAAGGCTCCCCTTGCCGGTGAATTTAATCTGTTGGGGTATTCTCTTGAAGAAGGGCAGCTTATTCTTCAATTCGATGAACACTATAAGCAGCAGCCGGCTATAACAGAGGTTCTCGTGCGCGCGGCAATTGTCAGAACGATGACGCAGATAAAAGGAATAGACTACGTTTCCTTTTATATAAGGAATAATCCGCTTACGGATAACGACGGAAATGTAATCGGAACGATGTCCGCGGATATGTTTATAGATAATGCGGGAAGTGAAATCAATGCTTACGATAAGGCGTCTCTTCGACTTTATTTTGCCAATAAAGAAGGGGACAGACTGATAGAGACGAATAGAAAGCTCGTCTATAACACGAATATTTCCATGGAGAAGCTTGTCGTTGAACAGTTGATTGACGGACCGAGCGAACAGGTAAAGGGAGAAGTCTACCCTACCATTAACCCCGATACGAAAGTTATTAGCGTCACGGTAAGAGATGGAATATGTTATGTAAACTTAAACGAGAGCTTTTTAACTGTGGAAGGTAATGTTACCTCGGATGTGACAATATATTCCATTGCTAACTCTCTCGTGGAATTGCCCAATGTAAATAAGGTGCAGATTGCGGTAGAAGGTGAGACCAATATTTTGTTCCGTGAGAATACCAACCTGGTTACTACGTTTGAAAGGAATCTGGATATCGTTACACCTGCGGAGTAGATATGTATGTTACTGAAGGAGGAGGTTTATGCGAAGGCCGCTATGTTTGTTTGGCCTGACATTTGTGGTAGTACTCGTTTTTTGTATGCGATTCATACCGATGCCTGTCCCCGATTATGGAATCTGGGACGGGCAGCATTTTTTGCTGGAAGGTCAGGTATATCAAAAAGAGTGTCGGACATTTGAAAACGAGAATAGTGTCGAAGATGTTCTTGTTCTTTATCTAAAATCAATTCACATTCTTAGTCAATCGGATAATTCTAAGAAAATTCCACAAAATCAGTTGCAAAATATTATGTGTTATATGAAGCCCGGAATCGAACCGCCTATTGGGAGTATGGTACGGGTTGAAGGTGATATGCAGTGCTTTCGGAAAGCGACCAATCCGGGAGAATTCGATATTCAGAATTATTATCGTATCCTGAAACTGGATTTTAAGTTAAATGAGGCCAGGCTTAAGGCTTGCAGTCTCGAATACAGCAAATTTAAAGAAGGCTTATATTTAATTAAGAGCAAATTAAGCACAGTTTTGGACAATTGCTTTGAAGAAAAGGATGCTTCCGTTATGAAAGCGATGCTGTTAGGAGATACGGGCAATCTGGATAAAGAAATAAAACAACTTTACCAGCAGAGCGGAATTATTCATATCCTGGCAA
>JAAYNW010000054.1 GCA_012520655.1 Clostridiales bacterium
CTTAAAGAGTATATTCCTGCAAATCCCGATGCGATAGCATATGCTATTGCCAGAAGTTTTCGTTGGACCATTGCTCCATGCGGAGATGTAGCATTAAATAAGCTGGGACTATCTACACAGGTTCCGGTTGTCTGGTCCTATATCAGTGACGGACCTTATAGAAAATTTTCATGGGATAATATTACACTGTCTTTTAAGCACCGTGCAAACAGAGAGATTTCATTTATGTCTGAGACAACTACTTTGGTTGTTGAGGCATTAAAGACATTGGGAAAAGAGCGGATTGATGACGGTATTATCCTGAGTTTGAGAAACAGATTGCCTGAGGCGGAGAAGAAAAAGATGTTAGAGGAAGCAACGGGTGTAAGCGAATGGATATATGCAGTGATTAGAAAGGTGTGTGCTGAATAATGAAGGAAGTTGCTAAATTACAGATAAAGGATAGAACAGAATTGTTTCAAGCTACTGCAATTTCTATGGGAATGCAGCCCAATGTAATAGAGAAAGACTTTTGGGTGTGTTTTATGCTGGACCATCTGTTCCATGATTGTAAGTACAAAAATGCTTTTGTGTTTAAAGGCGGAACAAGCCTTTCTAAATCATACCATGTCATAGAACGGTTTTCCGAGGATATAGATTTGATTTTAGACTGGCGAAAAATAATAAATGAAGAGGTGAATCCTTGGGAAGAAAGGTCAAAAACCAAGCAGGATTTATTCAACAAGCAGATTAATTCTGAAGCAGCAATATTCTATAAAGAGGAATTGGTTCCTCAGTTGAATGTAGAAATGAAAGAAAAACTGGGGGACGGAGAATGGATTTCAATTGATACTGAAGATGAAATGGTGGTTAATTTTTATTATCCGCAGATATTTGAGGCAGAGTATTTACGCTCCTGTGTAAGATTGGAAATTGGACCATTGGCAGAATGGATGCCATCTCATGAAACAAGTGTAACTCCATTTGCAGCTGAAAAATATCCGGATATATTTTCACAAAAAGAAACCTCGGTTTTGACCATTGATGTTGAGAGGACTTTCTGGGAAAAACTTACCATATTACATAAAATTGCAAATTTTCCGGAGGGGAAGCCGCTGCCTGCCAGATATGCAAGACATCTATATGATGTGTATAATATGGGTAATTCATGGGTAAAGGAAAGAGCATTTAAACGAAAAGAGTTGTTAGAAAAAGATGTGGCATTTAAGCAGAAATTCTATTATGCCAAAGGAGCACATTATGAAACTGCAACTTTGAGTAGTATTGAGCTTTTACCAAGAGAAACGGTACTCAGTGCGTTGCAAGAGGACTATCAGGCAATGAGGAATATGATATATGGGAATATACCAGAGTTTGAAGAGATACTTGAGTTTCTTGAAAAGTTACAGGAAGAGATTCATGGGTTAGAGTAACTCGATAGCTTGAGGAATGTGTTAAGGCAGGAGGCGCAAGTTGTGTTTATATTTGAAAAATGTTCTTATGATGAGTTGCAGAAAATACGTCATAAAGAGAATTTATTGTTAAGTGGTTGGGCACTGCTTGAAAAGGAATACATAGATGAAACTGAAAAAATATATGATGAAGATGGAACAATGGTGGCTTTAATCAATTATTATTTTTTAAATGAGAGTAAAAAAAGAATGATGATTGCATTGTTCGAGGTGTTTAATCCATATCGAAATAGAGGTCTTGGTAAAAAAATTATTGCCTATTTCTTGAAAGACTATTATGGAGAGGTACATTTAGAACCATCTGGAGAAGAAAGTGAATCTTTTTGGAAACAGTGCGGATTTGAAAGTGGATGCTACTTAGACAGGAGAGGCAAATGAAGATTCTTGATTTAGATATGGACTATTTTATGGAGGAGATAGCTACAGGAATTGCTGAAAGCAGAGAAGAACGTTTGTTAGAGGATGAGTATGGTGGTTGTGTTTGGAGTGAGAAGCGAATAAGAAAATTTCTTGAAGATAATCTTGGACTTTCAAAAGAAAGAAAAATTAAAGGAAGAATTGTAACTGGACACAACGAAGCCCTATTCTTTTGGCAGGAATTGATAACAGAAAAAAGTTTGGAAACACCATTTGAAGTTATACATATAGATTCGCATGCAGATTTAGGATTGGGTTATCTTTCTTGGACATATATTTTAGATTATTTGCTCCAGTATCCGGTTGAAGAGCGTTGTAAGCATACAAAGTATGTGGATTGCTTTGGAAAATTGAATGATGTAGGGATAGGAGATTATCTATTGTATGCTATTGCATTTCGTTGGATAAATAAGTTGACTTATTGCGCCAATCCCAATGGAGATAAAAATGATTATGTGTGGGAAACTTTGAAAGATTTTGAAGAGAAACTCATTTGGGATACCCCTGTTGAGAATGTAATACAGCTTGTTTGTAACCCGGATGTGGATTTCCCCTCATATGATGCAGAACAGAAAGAGAAACAAGCGTATTTAAAAAAGGCTATGAAAGAGCCGGAGGTTCCTCTTTTGATTATTCCGTCTATTCAAGATGTAAAATATGATGGGGATTTTGACTTCGTTGTACTGGCGCAATCGCCTAATTATACACCAGCAAGTGCAGATTTTATAATGGATATAGTAAGAGAATATATTGTGGAAATTTAAGAAATGGAGGTTCTGGATGAGAAAGATTGAAAGACTTACGAGACATTTTCGGAATGCATTAGATGCAGCATGGAGGGATGGTATGTTTAGAAAATTATATCCCTTTAACAATTTTCCGAATGATTGTTGTGGTCATGCCTGCGATTTATTAAGTCAATATTTGATGGAACATGGAATAGAAACAAAGCAAGTAAATGGGACATGTATAAATGATAATCAATGGCATCATGTGTGGTTGATAACTGAGGATGGAATTGTAATAGATATTACTGGAGATCAGTTTATTGGAAAATTGGTAACAGAGGAAGAGGTTGATATAGTTCATGTGGGAGAAGAAGGTGTGGTTCATAAAATATTTTGTGTGAATAGACATCTGGAGCGTGTTACTAATTTTACAGATCAAGATAAATATACGGATTTCGGAGGTCGTCCAAGTGTATATCAGCAGAGACTAATTGATGTGTATGAGATTCTTAATTCGTATTTATAAAATACTTGTATAAATGAAGTGGCTGTTGCATTGCATGCATATGCCTAGAGAATGCTTAGAGAATATTTCTTTGAATCTTTGAATGTTATAAGTCCGTATTAAGGGACACATAAAGATTTATACTGAAACCAAGGTAAGGAATTAACCTTATTCTTGGTTTCTTTTTATTATGGACTTTAGTCTGTTGAGCATGAAGCGAGTTTCTCAACAGAGAAACGAGCCATGCGAAACAAAAAACCACCTGCTATGCGGGTGGTGTAACATTTGCTTATAGCAAAAAATCACCTTTCCGTTATAATAGAGTTGTTCAGGCTACTATCATAACGAGAGGAAAGGTGATTTCATGGCTAACAAAAGCAATGATATGTCACACACAAAATGGGTGTGCAAATATCACATAGTCTTTACACCTAAGTATAGACGAAAAGCTATTTATAATCAATACAAAGAAAGCATACGAGATATAATAAAACAGCTATGCAGTTATAAGGGAATAGAAATAATAGAAGGACACCTCATGCCAGATCATATACATATGCTGGTAAGTATACCTCCCAAAATAAGTGTATCAAGTTTTATGGGATACCTGAAAGAGAAAAGCGCTCTTATGATATTTGATAAGCACGCAAATCTAAAATACAAATACGGGAATCGTCACTTTTGGGCAGAAGGGTACTATGTAAGTACTGTTGGTCTGAATGAGGCAACCATTAAAAAGTATATACAAGACCAAGAACGAAGTGATATAATGCAGGATAAGCTGAGTGTAAAGGAATATGAAGACCCCTTCAAGGGGTAGCCGGTATTACATACGCCCTTTGAAGGGCGGCGACGAGTCAAGGGCATAGTGGCTTGAACATAGTGAAAGCCAGCGTCTTTAGGCGCTGGCCGGTAACAGAGGCTTATAGCCTCAGAGCAAACCACCCGTTTGACGGGTGGTTATGATTTTATGTGAAAAAGGAGATGCTGAGTATGGCATTTTATGATTGGAATCATGATGGAAAAAAGGATTTTGCTGATGACTATTTGGAATACAACATTTACAAGGAGAGCACAAAAAATAGCGGTTCAACAGGTTCAAGTGGAGGCTTTTTAGGAAAGCTGTTTATTGTATTTATTGTGTTTTATATTTTCATATACCTTTTTGGTGATTTGTTTGAACTGGAAAGACCGTGTATGGCAATTGGGTGTATGGAGGAACGTTCAGGAAGTAGTATTTACTGTATAGAACATAGGCGAGAGTATGAATGAAGAAAATGGGGTGCAATGTATGCGGATTCGGTGGAATAGATTGTTTATGAGTATAAATTGGTGCCGGAGATATTCTTGTAGTTAGATGGAAAGTATAGATAAGGGAGAGACTATGGAACGATTGTTGTATTGGATAAGAAAATCTTTAAATATGAATTGGAAGTATTGCAGCAAGTTTTGTATTACATGCCAATACTATGAAACTTGTAAGAATGATGATGTGTTAGAGTAGGAGGTTGCATCATGGCAGGGATATTTGGAAATATGTTTGATTTTAATTGTGATGGAGAACTTAATTCTTTGGAAAGAGCAACAGAATTTGCTTTTTTGAACGATATGTTGAACGAAGAAGAGGCAGAAGAACAGATGACGGAATTAGAATTGTCTGGGATTGATCTGGAAGAACTGGAATTTATGGATTTAGATGAACGAAGAGAAGCGTTAGAAGAGGTTGGACTTGACCCGGATGAATATGATTTTTGATAAGTAGTGGATGTTGATAGAAGCGGTTGATAGAAGCCCTATAGCTTCTATAGTGCTCTAAATAGCGATTTTAGTGGCGTAAAGAGAAACTTTAGAATGTTAAAGATTTTGGTGGAAAAACGACAGTGGCTATGATATAATACGGAATAGATATTATTAATATGCGGTAGATGTGGAAAGGTGTATGTAATATGGCTGTTTCGTATAATGGATTATGGAAAATTTTGATTGATAAGAATCTTCAAAGGAAAGATCTGACAGAAGAATTGAATATTAGTTCTGCTACCATTGCAAAGATGGGAAAGGGAGAACAGGTTTC
>JAAYNW010000006.1 GCA_012520655.1 Clostridiales bacterium
ATACAACAGCCCGTTGACGGCTCAACTTTATCAGTTTCCGGCGGCAGGAAAGCAGACCTTCGGGAGTGGTTTTTACTTTCATTTCGACCGTATGCCGGATGAAAACGGAGTATCACACTTTAAAAGCGGAGCGTTGCTCATGAACCAATGTGAATACAATTATCAGTCATGGGAGCCCGGCACTGTTTCAATGAATATAAGATCGAGCGTGGATGATCCGTGGGGCGAACTTCCTGTCAGCACTATCATAGGGGGCGCTTATTCGAAGAACAGCCTGCTTGTACATAAACTGAATCTGGTAGAGCATCTGGACGCAGAGGAGATTATTCCGTATTTACTGACAGGACGGTACGACCGTACGGCATTTATGGAAACCGGGCGTATTTGATGTTACGGTTGGAATCACTTAATAACTTATAAACTTATAAATTTATAAAAAGAAAGGATGTATGCAGATGGAAAATTTTTTTGATTTAACGGGGAAAGTAGCAGTTGTAACCGGAGCAAGCTCAGGACTTGGAGCAGATGCGGCACTTGCTTATGCAAAGGCGGGAGCAGATGTAGCATTATTGGCGAGACGTATGGAAAAGCTCAATGAGGTAAAAGCTGAAATTGAAAAAACAGGAAGAAAGGTTGCGGCAGTCCACTGTGATGTGAGAGATGAGGAAAGTGTGAAAACAGCAATTGACAGCGTGCTGAATACCTTTGGGCATATTGATATCTTACTGAACAATGCAGGTGTAGCTGTGCGCGGCGGTGTTGACAGTATGACGGTGGAAGAATGGGACAAATCCTTCAATACCAACGTAAAAGGGATATTTCTGACAAGCAAATATGTGATTCCTCATATGAAAGAAAGGGGCTATGGCAAGGTTGTTAACATTGCATCGGTCAATGCCGTCGTTGCGGATAAATTTGATGTATTCATCAGACATTCCTATAACTCATCAAAGGCGGCGGTAGTTGGTCTGACAAGGGGTATGGCAGCTTCCTATGCAAGATATGGAATCACGGTCAATGCCATAGGACCGGCTCTTTTTGAAAGTGAGATGACCAGTTCAACGTTATTTAAATCAGAAGAATTTCTGACAAAATACAATACGATGAATCCTGCCGGACGCCCGGGTAACAAAGGAGAATTAAACGGTACGGTGCTTTATCTTTCCAGTGATGCTTCCAGCTATGTACAGGGACAATTTATTATTGTAGACGGCGGCGGAGCTTTAGTATAGAAGAGAACTAAGACGGTGGATTTCAGAAGCAATATATTGACTTAACCCGAAGTGCCTTTTGGCACTTCGGGATTTTTTGTAAAAGCAATGGAAAATCTTCGCCTTCCCATATGGAACGACTATGCTTTGCATTTTGCGAAAAAGAGTGATAAAATCACATAAGAAATAATTACAGTGAAGAATACCGGGAGAAAAGGGAATTAAGAGAGCAATGAATATTAGGATGGCAGAACAGAAGGATATCGAGAAACTGATAAGATTAAGATTTGACTATTTTGCCACAGAGAAATGGGATATGACAAGTGATGATAGGGATAGGCTTCATCTTCAGCTGCAGCGGTATTATACGAGCCATTTGAATATCGATTTCTTTGCGGCCTTCATGGAAGATGATGACGGCATAATTGTTTCGACAGCATTTTTGGTAGTTTTTGAAAAGCCTGCAAATCTTTCATGGCCTACAGGTAAAACAGGCCTGATTCTCAATGTGCTTACATATCCTGAATACCGTAAAATGGGCTATGCCACAAATACAATGAATTTGCTGATTGAAGAAGCAAAAAAGCAGGATTTATCGTATATCGAGCTTTCAGCATCGGATTTGGGAAAATCATTGTACAAAAAGCTTGGCTTTCAAGAAAATGGACCTTCCCATTTTACGGGGATGAAAATGTTATTGCTTAAATCGTGAATCTAAGGAGAATAAAATGGGCGAATTATCGAAATTACCGAATATCGGACAGGAAGTTGAACGCCAGTTACATCAAGCCGGCATCAATAATTATGAAGAACTGGAAGCGCTTGGCGCAGAGCAAGCGTGGCTGAAAATACAGGAGATAGATGAATCTGCTTGCATCCATAGGCTGTTAGCGTTAGAAGGTGCGATACGGGGAGTAAAGAAAACAGCCTTGCCGGAAGAAAGAAGAGCGGAGTTAAAGGAATTTTATAACTGGCATAAGAAGTAACAGGTAATTGAGGTCAGCCAATCGGAGGCTGAATTATCGGATAAAAGACAGGATGGACTGGTTTATCATAGCTTTATGTCCATTGCTGTCTTTATCCTTGTCGGGAATCTCGACCAATACGGATTGGGCTATGTGTTTCCGCAAATATTCTCCATATTCATATGGGTGGCATAAATCATTTCTATTTGCCAATATGGTAACCGGCATATTTAGTTTACTAAGGGCTTCAAGAGAAGCAATCGGAGCTTTGTTCGGAAGAATCAAATATTTCTGCCAGTTTTTTATGCAAGATGGCTCGGAGAATACGGAGAGAAACGCCTGCTTCGTATAGGAAGAGCATCCTTTAACAATATTCCACCCTTTTGTTTTGTAAAATGCTTCCGGGCCGCCGTTTTTCAGAGACATTCCCAGGTCATAATAGGCGGTTGCCACTTCTTCCGACATCGGTTTGTCCGTCCAAGCATTCCTGATTAAAAGCAACCCTGATACGCGGTCGGAGAATCTGGAAGCAAGATTCAGACTGACGGCTGCGCCCATAGATATGCCGGCCAGATATACTTTTTCTATATTAAGTAGATCTAGCAAAGCGATTGCGTCATCAGCAAGGCTTCTGAAATCATAATGCTCCCAGTCCGCGTCGCTGTCCCCGTGTCCCTGTTGATTCATGGTTATTAGCCGTATCCCTTCTATCGGCTCATAAGTGGAATAAATCTGCCGGACACTGCCCCCCATTCCATGAAGAAATAGAAGAGGAATTCCTTTTCCTGATATTTCGTATTCCAGTGTCAGCCCGCGATGTATAAATTTATGCATTTGCAATTGCCTCCTCCAAGAATTGTTTGCTGGCAGGAACTTGCTCCTCCGATAGGCCGTGCATGATGAGTGCACCCTTATAACGTACCGCGTTCAATAAGGATATATAGTATTTAAAATCGAGTATTCCTCGGCCTGCGGCAACAAATTCTATATCTCCACGCAGAGAAAAGTCCTTTGCATGTGCGAGTACTATGTCTTTTCCCAAAATATCGAATGCCTCCCGCAGTATATGAGGGATATCGGACGCTTGATTATCGTGAAAAAGGTTTGCCCCATCCATGATGATCTTAATATTTGGACTGCCTACCGTATCCAAATACTTGCGAGCTTTTTCCGGTGTATTGATAATATTGCTCGCTTCCGTCTCCACGCCTAAGATAATATGATTGTCTTCTGCATATTTTAGGATAGTTTCTGTGGAGCGCATCAAGTCATCCCAAGAAGACTGCTTTTCATTATCTTCATGCCATTTCCACTTACTTTCGGTACTTTTGGAACCGGTACAGAGAGAGACGATAGGAATGTTCAGCAGCCGGGCAATTCTGCATTGCTTTTCGAACTGGGAACATCCTCTTTTTCTCGCTTCTATGTCCGGGTCTATCATATTGAAAGTGCCGGACAATGCATCCAGAGCGATCCTGTGTTTATCGGTTATCATTTTTATTTCTTCTATTTTTCTCTCTTCGAAATCCTCCGGCAATGTCGGCATTCCTGCATTCAGCAGATTAAACTGCGTATGTACAATTCCGTGAGCTTTCATACGACGGTAAGTTTCTTCTAAATCATTTGTTTCATAAGTACGGGAAAAGATACCGAGTTCCATCGTCTATAATCCTCCTTTTGCATCCTTAAGCTCAATCCACTTCGCACCTTCCTGTACGGATCGGTAGGTGGCAATTAAGGCCTGCATGATCATGATGCCATCTTCTGCAGTAGCACCCGTACAAGGGGTTCCTTCCAGAATACTCTTTGCAAAGCCCTCCAGTTCTCTGCGGTAAAACTGTCCGTCGAAGGCGGCCGGCGTGAATGAAGTCTCCGTTGACTTATCGAAGCATTCCACAATAGTAGAGCGGAATTCCCACGGATTGAACGTTTTTGCATAGATAGTTCCTCCTGTTCCGTAAATCTCACATCCCTCATGCCAATGTTGGGCAATAGCCACCGTAAGGTCGAGGGTTCCGATTGCACCGCTTTCAAAGTTGCAGTCTATTAACCAGGAATGCATCTTTTCTTTATGGACATAACGGGCGGAAACGCTTTGAATCGGCCCCATAAAGTAAAGGGCGGTATCGAACAAATGGCTTCCATGTCCGAGAAGGTAGTAGTGATCCAGTATAGCCTTCGGGTTTCCCGCCGGTTTTTTCATGGAACTGCTGGAATAAAGAACGGGCATGACATTGTCTGTCAGCGTATAACGCCCGATGCTGTCGCAGTACCAACCTTTGTAGGTGGTGATTTCTCCCATTTTTTCTTCTTTAAATCTTTTGGCATATTGAAGTCCTTCGTCATAACGCTTCATATGTCCCACTTGCAGCAGCAATCCTTTTTCTTCCGCCAGATTTTTTAGCTCCAGACATTCCTCGATGGAAACGCCCATGGGTTTTTCAAGAAGAACATGTTTGCCTGCCAGAATAGCCTGCTTCGCGCAGGGAACATGGAACTGGTCGCCGATTCCAATGATAACAGCGTCGATATTGGGGTCACGCAGCATTTCTTCGTAGTCTGAATATGTGCTGTCAGGCTCATAAATAGCCGCCATTTTTTTACGAAGCTCGTCTGATACATCGCAGATTGCCTGCAAATGAATATTTTTTGCTTTGCTGCTTCCGATTAGATGCGCTGCCTGACAGATGATACCGCATCCCAATACGCCGACGCGCAGAAGATTCTCATCCTTTTTTATGTTTGTTTTCATCTCTTAATCATGCTCCTTTTAAGATATTTACTGCAATTCTTATGTACTATTGTCATCTTAATCCGCTAAATAGCTCGGATTATGTGCATACTGTATCACTTGTCAATCTTATTATCAAGCATAAATTATGCATGTTTGTGCGTGTTTGGCATTTCATGCCGTACATGTCAGAATAAAAAAATGCCTGTATATAACAGACATTTTAATTACCAGCAGATTTTATTTTTGTATTTGGCCTGCAGCTGTTTGGTGACAGGATGTTCACATATAATTCTGTCGACCGCATCTATTGAACAGATAACATAATTGGATATCTTGTTTAGCTTTGAACAGGAGCACATGACGTTGACCTCCGAGCTATTCTCAACGAGTAATCGCTTTATAGAGGATTCATCTTCATAAGGATAAGGCACCGAAATTCCGTTTTGAGCATCTACGGCAAAAGCCCCCAGGAAACATTGGTCGAAATAAAACTCTTTCAGTTGCTGATAAACGGTCTCGCCAACAGTTGTCTGAGATTCCTTGTTGTATCGTCCGCCCAGAAAAATAACATCTATGTTAGGTCGTTTGCGCAGTTCTTCCGCCACTGGAAAACTATTCGTAACAACGCGAAGAGTGATGGAAACAGGCATGAGGGAAGCAAATAAGGTATTTGTTGTGCCTCCGTCAACGGCAATGAGAGAATGTGGACGGACCAGACCGGTAGCTCTCTTAGCCACCATATATTTTTCATTCTTCTCCAGGTTTTTTCTCGCATCAAGAGCAAGCGGCTGCCTCTTCTGAGGAATAGCTCCGCCGTAAACCCGCTTTAAGATACCCTGTCCCTCCAATTCGTTCAGATCCCTTCGGATGGTATCTTTGGATAACCGGAAATCATAAGCCAATTCTTCCACATTCACTTTACCGGAAGCATATAGAACATCCAAGATGTGCTGATGACGTTCTTCTTTTAACATCACTTTGTTCCTCATAGTTCGTTCGGTTTATTCCAAAATATATGCGCTGACAATCTCTGCACAGTAAGCGATATGGTAATCTTTGTTCGCTCCGTGGAAGCTGCTGTCAACATCCTGCGGATAAAATGCTTTATTGATTTCCTCCGAAAGTCTGTTTCCTTCTTGCTTATGTGTGTATATTACCTTGCATTCCAGAGTTAAGGGAAGCTCCATGATTGCCGGTACGGATATTTTTTCGGCCGGAACCAGAGTTAAACCAAGCTCTTTTATTTTATCGACATCGCGCCCGGATTTCGTTCCGCAGAAACCTAATATCGTTTTATCGAAATTGCCGTATGCCACGTTAATTGTAAATTCCGGATTCTTTTCGAGATGAGAATTTGTGAAACGCCCTTCTCTTACAAAAGTTGTAAAAATCGGTCTCCCCCACTCGATTCCCAATGTTCCCCAAGATATAGTCATTGAATTAATCCGTTCATCTGCTTTTGTAGTCAATAATACGCCTGTCTTCACTGCACGCATAATTTCATTTGCGTAATCAAATAAATCAATTTCTCTTTTCATCGAACATTCCTCCTTGAAGATTTGATATTTGTATGATACATTGATATGCAAGAAACTGCAAGTGTGAACTTCTCTGCGATCTATTGCGAATGGGATTGCAGGATTGTAAACCGGGAATACAGAAACTAAGAAAAAATTTATATATTTTATATAATGTTAATTTGGTTTTAAGAATGTTCTGGTATATAATAAGGAACAAATCTAAACATATGGTTGGGTGAAGAGGAGATATGATGAACGTAAAGAGAGACGAAAACACGGAAGAATACCAACGGTTCAGCGGCAGTGAAGTCGGCAAGGGACCGGGAGGATTTAAAAAAGTAGTGAGAGGAATTAAGATAGCAATCCTTGCATTAGTAGTGGCAGTATGCTTTCTAAGCAGTTTCTATAAGGTAGGCGAACAGCAGCAGGCTGTCATCACTATGTTCGGCAAAGTGGTAGATATTAAGGGAGCCGGATTGTACGGGAAGATTCCTTTTATTCAGCGTGTGATTAAAGTAGATACTACTACACATGGTCTGCAGATCGGATACCGCACTTCGGATGAAGACAAGGACAATTACAGTGTGCCGGAAGAGGCGATGATGATAACCTCTGATTTTAATTTTGTTAATGTCGATTTTTATTTGGAATATAGAGTAAGCAATCCCAAAACGTATTTGTATGCCACCGGCGCACCTGAAAAAATCCTGCGCAATACCGCTCAGGCATGTATACGTACGATAATAAGCAATTATAAGGTAGATGATGTAATTACCACCGGAAAGAGTCAGATTCAGGCAGATATCCGGGATTTACTCAATGAAGAACTTGAAAAAAATGATATTGGCCTTCAGATTGTGAATCTGACAATTCAAGATGCCGAACCGCCTACAGACGAGATTATGCAGGCATTTAAAGCTGTAGAAACGGCAAAGCAGGGAAAAGAGACGGCAATTAATAATGCTAAAAAATATCAAAATGAAAAAGTGCCGCAGGCAGAAGCGGATGCAGATAAAATTGTTCAGCAGGCGGAAGCTGCCAAAGCTGCAAGAATCAGTGAAGCGGAAGGGCAGGTCGCACGATTTAACGAGATGTATGCCGAATATATTAAGAATCCTCTTATTACAAAACAGCGTATCTTCTACGAAACAATGGAGGATGTTTTACCCGATGCGAAAATAATTATCGACGATGGAAACACGCAGAGTATTTTGCCGTTGGAGTCATTTACAGGAACGGAAGACAGTAAGTCTGCGACCGGACAGAGCACAGTCTCCGATACGGATGAAAAAGTGCCTTCGGATGATAAGGATGAATAGGGAAGCGAAAGAGGGTAAACAGATGAAAATGAAAAAAATTATAGTATTTATTCTGGTCATAGCGGCGTTATTCGTATTTGGCAACTCGATGTATACCGTTGCGGAAAATGAATATGCGGTAGTAGCACAATTCGGAAAGATTCAATATGTCGTATCGAATTCGGGAGCGGACTTTAAGGTCCCTTTTATTCAGACGGTAAAAAAGATTCCGAAAGAACTAAGGATTTATGATATAAATCAATCGGACGTTATTACGAGCGATAAGAAGTCAATGATTGCCGATGATTATATTTTATGGCGTATTACAGATCCGATTAAGTTTGCACAGACATTGAATTATTCAATCAGCAGTGCGGAGGACAGGAGCAGCGTAGCGGCGTACAATGCTACCAAGAATGTCATAAGCTCCATGACGCAGGATGAAATCATAGCTGCGAGGGGAACGAAGCTGACAGAGATGATAACTCAAAATGCGAATGCGGCTATCGGCGAGTACGGCATTGAAATCGTCAAGACGGAAATTAAATTGCTCGATCTGCCCGATGACAATAAAGAAGCGGTATATGAAAGAATGGTCTCCGAGCGTAACAATATAGCAGCCTCTTATTCGGCGGCAGGCAAGGCGGAAGCTCAGAAGATTATGAATCAGACGGATAAGACCGTATCGGTTATGCTGGCCGAGGCCAAGAAGCAGGCTGCCGTGCTGGAGGCAGAGGGCGAGTCGGAATATATGAAAAAGCTGGCGGAAGCATATAACGATGAAAGCAAGGCAGATTTTTATACGTATATCAGAAGCTTGGATGCCTTGAAGAACTCTTTGCAGGGTGAGAATAAAACGATTATTCTGGATAAGAACTCTGCTATTGCAAGGTTATTTTACCAGTAAAGCGAAATAGGCATTATATAACATTATATAATTATATAAATATGATTTATTTGATAAAAGTCGGGGAGAATATATAAAATTATTTTATCCGACTTTTATTTATGCGATAAAAAAATCGGATTATTGGCGATTATTTCGCGAATATTATTGAATGCAGGAAACCAATGTGTTATATTTGAAAACACGTGGGGAGTAAGCAATCTTGAACTGTAAGAAAGTGGGGAAGTTAGTTTATGGGACGGAAAAGAAAAGGATATATCCTTTTATTCTGTGTCAGTGTCATATTTATTATGATAACTTCAGTTCCAGCAATGGCGGCAGAAAGCAGGAAATTAGATTTGACGCCGGAAGAGATTGGTTATTTAGAGGAAAAAAAAGTCCTCAAAGTTGCTGTGACTGACGGATGGCAGCCTTATGTATACGAAAATAATACAACAGATGCTTACTCAGGCTTTGCTATAGATATATTGGATGTTTTGCGTGAAGAAGGTAAGGTATCCATAGAATATGTGGAAGCGAAGAATTATGAAGAAGCTTTTTTACTGCTGGAGGATGGCCGGGCAGATGTCGTCGCCTTTACGGGCAAAGAAGGTCTGGTTAACGAAACGGAAGAGGGTTTTGTTCCTTACATAACTGCGCCTGTTCAAATCATTACAGGAAATGACATGGATATACCGGAGAAGCAGGACTTGAAAGCGGCGGTACCTACAGGTATCAGGCATTTGAAGCTTGAAAAATACGATAATATTAAATGGTTAGAATATACGACGACAGAGGACTGTATAAAGGCAGTAGAAAAGAAGCAGGCAGATTTTGCAACAGGTGATTTGTATACGTTGAAGTCGTTTGAGGGTTATTTCACATTCAAAGATATGACCATAAAGAATATTCCGGATTCTTACATAACAGTAGGATTTTTAACAGCGGCATCGGAAAATACGCTGCAGGGAATCCTGGCGAAAGTAAGGGGAAGTCTGTCCGCGAAAGAAATATCGGACAGTTTGAATTTTCATGGTGACCGTTTACGGGACGAGCATAAAATTGTAAGCTTTATATACTTTCATGTCTTTGATATAATAAATATTTTTTTAATCATCGTTTTTTTAACCATAATTATTGTTATACTTATATATATGAAAATTCGTCTGGACCGGCCGAGCGAAATGCATGCTTATGAACAAAGCTACCGCATGCTTGCGGACACGTTCGGACAGGCCGGTATGGAGTATGATTTTCAGAATGACAGGCTTACTATTTTTGGAGAGAGA
>JAAYNW010000055.1 GCA_012520655.1 Clostridiales bacterium
CAAGATTTCGTTTGTAACAAAATCCCCTTCATAAAAGAAACTGTAAGTCGTAAATGGGGAGGGGGCATTTTGAGCCTGTTCCAACGTTTCTATTTTACGAAGTATGACCGTTGTGCCATGTTGCTGTGCTATTTCCTTAATAATAGGAGCATATTTATCTGTATGAGGACATTGGTTGGAATAGTAAAGGATCATACCCTTTTCGCTGATTTTACCACACTTGGCACAATCTTTGATTTTAGGAACGGGAGCATTTTCATCAAATGGCAGATATAATAGCTCAAAATACGGAGCAGCCGTGTCCGAGACCTGGAAGCCCTTATATTTCAAATGCTTTGGGTCGGACAAAAACGGCATCTTTTTTGCCGAGGAAAGAATCGTCAGGCCATATTTACCTTTTGCCTTTGCATCTTCGATACATTGTTCCAGAAGTTGATTAGCATAACCTTGCCCTTTAAATTGTCCCGATACCCAAAAGCAGTTGATGTGCATGTAGCCGTCCGCCAGTATGGGACACCATGCTTTTTCGGCAGGAATATACTCAATAAAAACCTTTCCCCGGACATCCAATTTTCTGAATATCAAACCATCATGAAAGCGTTCTTTAAGCCACGCCTTTTTGGATGGTACACAGGTTTCACCCTTTTTTTCCGCTATGACGCAACATATATGCTCGTTTTCGATATTGTCCTGATTGACCGTAATAAATTCCATCGTTGTTACTCCCTCCCGAAGATTAGTTTTAAAATAAGATAACCACCAGGCAATGCTCCGCTCTCCCAATTGTCATTCCCATAAGCCGCTTTTTATCTGTGAGATATTTTCTTCCGTCAAGTCCATATATTGAATTTGAATTTCTAAAGCGTCTTCAATATAATCATTGACCCACTCATTGTATTCAGATACATCTACCGGATGGGTATCATCATACTGCCCGTCTTTCATAATATAATAGACAAACCCCGTCTCACTTTTGTCTATATCACTCGGAAACGGATTGTTTTGACTATCTGTTCCCGGGATATTTTTATCCCACGCGTCCACCATGCCGACTAATACATAGCTATCTGAATCTCGATTATATTGATACATGTTGTACGGCCAGAACTCACCGGCTCTTCCCTGATTATGCGACCATAGAACCTTGACAATACCATTATTATAAAAAGTCACCGGCGGAAATTCCTGCAATTCGGTTTGCAATGCCCCTGTTTCGTCGTCATAACCAAATACATATTCTGTCATCCCTGCGATAATTGTACCGGAATACATAATTATCAGTTCATCTTTTCCGTCATTATCCACGTCATAAATTGCAAACATATTTTCAGACATATCCCCGGATAGTTCTCCTGCCTCAGTCCCGTCGGGAAATGTATGGTTCTGAATCAGATTTTCAAGTGCTGTAAAATATGCATTATATATATCATCAAGATTATCGACCACTTTATCACCTTCTTCCGGCGTATCTGTAACAGTTGCCCGAGCCGTTGAAGAGGCTGAAGGAGGTAAAGTATCACCGCTATCATCTGTATGTACTGCTTGATTATTGCCGCAAGCAGTAAACGTCACACATAAAACCGTAAAAATAAATAAACTCAGTATTTTTTTCATTATGCAAATTCTCCTTTTCATGCAGAAAAATGTTCAAAAAGCCGATGTGCTTTTAATTCAAGGCACTTTGGCATATCAGTGATTATTATATCATTCATTAAACTTTTTGAATACAGGAATATCATCTATGGGAGCATCACATTCAATTGATTGTCCACCCCTGTACTCCTTTTCATTGCTAAGGCTCTTCCATACGCCGGACGGCAGGTATACGTTCCTTGAAAACTGATTTGCATTCAACACCGGCGCAACCAAATGTTTCGATCCGGTTCTGAACTCCGAGATTGCTTTCCCGGAGCATATAAAACCGTGCGCAGAGTGGGAAAAATCGGTAATTTCCATACTATCCGAAATAAGGAACCCGTATCTGAAAAAAGATGCGGCATACGAGCTTTATATAAAAACCAAGCTCTACGAAATCTGGTATCTGATGTACTCATACTCAATCGGTAAAGATAAAAGCTTCAAAAATAACGACTACCGCGTAACCAGAATCAAATCGATACTGGAATACATTCACATAAACTACAGTAGAGAAATCGTGCTTTCTGTACTTGCCAACACCTTTAGCATGGGCAAAGGGCATTT
Source organism: Clostridiales bacterium (assembly GCA_012520655.1). Taxonomy (GTDB): domain Bacteria; phylum Bacillota; class Clostridia; order Lachnospirales; family Lachnospiraceae; genus Kineothrix. Next base: position 2,203 of record JAAYNW010000055.1, read on the forward strand.
CTGCAGATTTTTTAAGTCCATGGTAAAAATGTTTGTTGTGGATTATGTCAATTCCTACCGTATCAACGTAAGTACCTCATTGCTAACAAAGACAGACAAGGAAGTCGGCGAAATCGCATGTATGGTTGGCTTTAACAATATCAGCTATTTTAATAAAATCTTTAGGAAACATATGCATTGCACGCCCACCGAGTTTCGCCGCGGGATAAAGGCTGAGCAGTTTTAAAGGGCATGGATAGCAAACATATTTGCTCCGGTATTTTACTGACTAAACTAACAACGGTATTCTTATTGTTCTCAAAATCTCTAGTTGAACGTCTTAAATTAACTAATTCACTGCAACCAGTTTCTTAAGGAGACTAAAACGGAGAATTTTCCGGAGTTGAAAAAAAAACAACCAGATATTTATTCTCCGGCTGTTTACATTACTCTTCTATTTTATTAATTACTTTCTATTCTTTTTGCCTCAAAAAATACACCTTCATAATATATAAGCAAGGTATCATCATCTAACACATAAAAATGACTTCCTATAAAATTCCCCTCTGTTGATGCATTAACAAGAGTAATTTCACTGCCATTAATTCCTAATTCGGATGCTTGAATACCAAAATCTTCATACATTTGTTCTGCAAAGTATATGTCTTCTTGATAATCGGTATCCATTGTGTTTCCGTTCCAAGCATAAGTGGATTCTCGAAAGCTTAAAGTATTACCAATAGTTGCGTCTATTTCTTCTTGGGACATAGCGTAAACCGCTGATGTTCCCCTGCAAGCAACAATTTCGTAATCTCCGTAAAAACCATCTAATTCTTTGATGTCATCTTTGGGTTCAATGTTGTCTGGAGTTTTGTCCTTTACATGATTTGTCTCGTCTTCTGCTTCTTTTACGTTATTAATTTCTGTTTCTTCAATTGTTTGTCCAATAATATTGCTCTTTTCATCAATTGAAGCTTTATTATTGCCGCCACACCCAATCATGAGTGTGCATATTATCAACAAAAACAGGTATTTATTTTTCATATTTTAAACTCCTTAAAATTTTATACTCCTTAAAATATTGTAAGTTTCATCTTGATGCTCCCATTTGCAAAAAATAATATATTACATTAATCAAAAGCTTTGATTGCTGTAATATATTACTTAATAAAATATACACGTAACGAAATATTTGAAAAATGGAATAGGCGGGAGTCGAACCCGCGTCCAAAGACCCATTCCCTGTCCTTCTACTATCATAGTCAATTATTGCGGGTTACCCCACATTCCCTCCTACATCAGGAAATTGACACCCCGATGTATTCAGTAGCTTCATAATACGCCCACGGGCTCAAAGCTTTGTCCGTGTCGTTTCCTACATAGTCGATGCCCGCTTCTTAACGTGTAGGTGCACTAAGTCGGACAGCTGCCATTAGGCAGCGTATGCTAAATTATCTTCAGCGTTTATATTTATTTTTGCGATTTGACGCATCGCCTGCGGATAGCTTCTCCAGCTGCAAGACCCCTGTCGAAACCTTTACTATCCCTTATTCAATTAATGAGGCAAACATAAGATTCTTATTTCCTTTAATGTTATTATATAATACTTCCTGATAAGATTCAATCTAACCACTAATAATTTATTTTTATTTAATTTTCTTAAAATAAAGTTTCTCAAATATTATTTTTAATGAAAATCTTTCAAATTTTATCCTCTCAGTTTCATTTTAAGTTCTTTTTCCACTTCTCTTTTTTGATCCTTTTTGGCGATGTCCTGTCTCTTATCGTACATCTTTTTACCTTTTGCAAGTCCGATTTCCACCTTTGCCATCCCATCTTTGAAGTATACCTGCAATGGAACAAGTGTATATCCCTTTTCAGAGATCTTGCCTGTCAGTTTATTGATCTCCTGCTTGTGAAGTAATAATTTCTTTACTCTGAGCGGATCTTTATTAAAAATATTCCCCTTTTCATACGGGCTGACATGCATTCCGTAAGCGAACACCTCTCCGTTTTCAATACGGATAAAAGCTTCCTTGATGCTACATTTTCCCATGCGCATGGACTTCACTTCCGTGCCGTGGAGCACTAATCCTGCCTCGTATTTCTCTTCTATAAAATAATCGTGATACGCTTTTTTATTATTCGCAATCAGTTTCATTGCCTCTTTCGCCATAATAATCCTCCACAAAGTCTACGGTTCTTGCAAAACGATCCGTTCCCTCCACAATAACCGCAATCCTTTCTCCCAATTTATACTTCTTTCCCGAATCCCTTCCTACCATCTCATAATTTGCTTCGTCATAAAAGAAATAATCTCCCATCAACGAGGACACGTGTATAAGCCCCTCTACGGTATTCGGAAGTTCTACATAAATCCCCCAGCTCGTAATACCGGAAATCACACCTTCGAACCTCTCTCCGATATGTTTTTCCATATACTCCGTCTTCTTTAACTTATCAGTCTCTCTTTCCGCTTCATCCGCACGACGCTCCATCTTTGACGAACGGTCTGCCACCGCAGGAAGAATCTCGCCGTAATGCAGGATACGGTTTTCATTTAGGCGTCCCCTGAGCTGTTCCTTTATAATTCTATGAATCTGCAAATCCGGATATCTGCGAATCGGCGAAGTAAAATGGCAATAATACTGACAAGCAAGCCCAAAATGTCCGGTGCAATCGACAGAATATCTCGCCCGTTTCATGCTACGAAGCGTAAGTCTGCTGATTAATGCCTCTTCCGGTGTCCCTTCTATTTTTCCTAAAAGCTTCTGAATCTCTTTCGGATGTACCTCTTCCTTCGAAGCCTTGATTCCATAGCCGAAATTACTGATAAATACACTTAACTGTAAGATCTTCTCCGGATCGGGATTATCGTGAGTTCTATATACAAACGGAAGCTCCATCCAATAAAAGTGCTGTGCAACCGTTTCATTGGCAAGGAGCATGAAATCTTCAATAATTTTCGTTGCCGTATTCCGTTCATAAGGCATAATCTCTAACGGATGCCCTTCTTTATCCAATATTATTTTTGTCTCCGGAAAATCGAAATCTATGGAACCTCTCTTCTTTCTTTTTGCCCGAAGGATTCCTGCAAGCTCCTCCATCAATTCGAACATGGGAACAAACTCTTGATGTTCTTCGCGCTCCACTTCATCCTTATCTTCTAATATTTTTTTTACGCTCGTATAAGTCATGCGTCTGTCTACGCAGATTACAGATTCAACAATACGGTAATCTATTACTTCGCCTTTCGGATTAACCGTCATCAGGCAACTGAGTGCCAGCCGGTCTACGCCTTGATTTAAAGAGCATATGCCATTGGACAGCTTATGAGGAATCATGGGAATTACCCTATCCACCAGATAAACGCTGGTACCTCGATTTAAAGCCTCTCTGTCCAAAGCGGAGTTCTCCTGCACGTAATTGGTTACGTCCGCGATATGGATCCCCAGCAGGAAATTCTCTCCTTCTTTCGATATGCTGACGGCATCATCCAAATCTTTCGCATCTTCTCCGTCTATCGTTACCATTTGCATGTTCCTCAGGTCTTCTCTGCCTTCCATATCCGCTTGTGATACCTTTGATGCTACCCGCTCTGCCTGATTTAATACTTTCTCTTCGAATCCCATGGGCAAATCAAAGCTCTTTACTATAGATAGTATATCTACGCCGGGGTCATTGGTATGTCCTAATATCTCAACAACCTTTCCTTCCGGCTTTTTATTCTTGAGTTCGTTTCCGTAGTCGGTAAGTTCAACCACCACTTTATGTCCGTCTACCGCACCTTTGGAACGCTCAATCGGTACAAAAATATCCGATGATAATTTTATGTTGTCCGGTATCACAAATCCAAAATTCTTAGACTTTTGAAAGGTACCCACTATCTGGGTAGTCCCGTGACTGATAACTTTGATAATTTCGGCTTCCTGTCTCTTGCCTCTCTGCCCGGGAAGCAGCCTTGCCTGTACGGTATCTTTGTGAAAAGCGCCCCCTGTCTTCGTATCAGGAATAAATAAGTCTTCTGTTCTTCCCTCCACTTCCACAAAACCAAAGCCTCTCGCATTGCTTATAAAGATTCCTGTTACAATGTTTTCATCGGACTTCATATATTTCCCTTTGGAAGTAACGCTTATTTTACCCTCTGCCAAAAGCTCTTCAAGGATTCTATGGAATTCTACCCTTTCCTCCCTGGTAACCTGCATAAAAATCGCCATCTCTTTCTCTTTCATAGGAATATACATTTCATCCCCTACGAGCTCGCATATTAAATTCTTTCTTTTATTATATAATTCCTTATCCATGGCGTTCCTTTCCTATTCCGTCCGTATAAAGCTCTGAGTGCACCTGACTATCAGAAGATATTTATCAGTCGAGAAAAAAAGCGCCCTTGTTATATGCAAGAGCGCTTTTGTAATCATCCTTAAAATACATTAAGATTTAAGATCGCCGCCAAAACGACAAAACCGACTGCCAAATACTTGGTAACCTTAACAAGTGTTCCTTCCATCGAACGCCCCTTGTTCTTTCCCCAGTATGTTTCTGCGGCACCGCTGATAGATCCTAAACCTGCCGATTTACCTTCTTGCATCAATACTAATATAACCAAAGCCATGCATATTATAATAAAAACTATTAACAATATCGTTCTTAAAATTTCCATCTCTACACCTCCTAGTACACGCAGATTTCAGTTTATCATACACAGGTAATATTTTCAAGCACTTTAGAATTTTTTCTGATATAAAAATTTTCTGATTTTACAACTATTCTGATTTTCAGATTTTTAGCCGTCAAAATCTCTATATAACCTCCACCTGGCACATTTTCATCGTAATGAGCGCTGCTTCATGACTTTCGACCGTTACTCCTGCACAACAGGAAGAATCTACACTGATCTTCGTCTCCGGTAATTTCGTTTTTAAAAGCAATGCATTCGTTACCACACATATATCCGTACATAATCCGATCAATTCTATCTCAATTTCCTCTTTCTGCGCCTCAATAAACAGTCTTTCGGCCAACTCAGCCGAGCCGAAGGTCGGCTTATCTACCACGACAGCTTGAGGCATTGCTTCTTCTATTTCTTTGCGTATGTTCCACCCTGCCGTGCCCTTGATACAATGCTTCACCGGAAGATATCTCCCCTCGAAAGTTTCCATATAGTTTTCTTCATGAGTATCTCGTGTCGCATAGATGCAATCTACCGGATAGGTATGGATTTTGGCAACGACATTTTTTACAATCGCCTGCGCCTCCTTGGTTCCCAGCGCCCCATTTATGAAATCATTCTGCATATCGATAACCACTAATATTTTTCTCATATTCTAACATCCGCTCCTATCTGCACATTTTGATTTGAATTATAGCATTTATTTATTACAAAATCAATTCAGGAAGAGCATACGAATAACTGCCTTCCGCATATGGAAGGCAGTCAAGTAACGCTAAATAAAACAGTTACATTTTATTGAAAGGTTCTTTATAAGCGGCTACGGTTCCCAGCTCCTCTTCAATACGAAGAAGCTGATTATATTTTGCCACCCGATCCGAACGGCAGGGGGCACCGGTCTTGATCTGGCCTGCATTTACCGCCACCGCAAGATCCGCGATAAAAGTATCCTCCGTCTCTCCGGAACGGTGAGAGATAACCGCACGGTAAGCATTCTTATGCGCCATTTCAATCGCCTCCATAGCCTCCGATACCGTTCCAATCTGATTTACTTTTACTAAAATAGCATTGGCAACTCCCAATTTGATGCCGGCGTCCAGCCTCTTTGTATTCGTTACGAATAAGTCATCTCCTACGAGCTGTATTTTCCCTCCGAGACGCTTTGTCAGTTCTTTCCATCCGTCCCAGTCATCTTCCGCAAGTCCGTCCTCAATGGAAATAATGGGGAATTGCGCAATCAATTCCTCATAATAAGAAATCATTTCGGAAGTATCTCTTACTACCTCGTTCCCTGACAACTTACTTTCTCCCGGAAAATGATACATTCCCGTTTTTTCATTATATAATTCGCTGCTGGCCACATCCAGCGCAATTTTAATGTCTTGCCCCGGAATATATTTGCTCGTCTCGATTGCTTCCACAATAAGGCTAAGAACAGCTTTGGCATCCGGTAAATCCGGAGCAAAACCTCCTTCGTCGCCTACTCCTGTAGAAAGTCCTCTGTCATTCAATATCTTCTTTAAATTATGGTAAATTTCCGCACAGATACGAAGTCCATCCGCAAAGCTTTCCGCCTGAACAGGCATGATCATAAACTCTTGAAAATCCACCGTATTCGCCGCATGTTTTCCTCCGTTTAAAATATTCATCATCGGAACCGGAAGAAGTCTCGTATGTCCGCCTCCGAGATAACGGTATAAGGGCATCTCCACAGCTTCCGCCGCCGCCCTGGCACAGGCCATGGACACACCCAATGTTGCATTTGCGCCGAGGTTTCCCTTATTTTCCGTCCCGTCCGTCTCTATCAATATGCGGTCTATCAAGCCCTGATCCATTACATTTTGCCCTACAAGAGCCTCTTTTAGCTTCGTGTTTATATTCTTTACCGCTTTCTGTACACCCAAGCCAAAATATCTCGTCTCTCCGTCTCTGAGTTCCACCGCTTCAAACCGTCCGGTGCTGGCTCCCGAAGGAACTGCGGCGCGCCCTACGATGCTTCCTTCTACTGTTACTTCTGCCTCCACCGTCGGGTTTCCTCTGGAATCTAAGATCTCTCTTCCATGTACATCAGTAATTCTTAAATATAAATTCATGATAACAGCCATCTCCTTTATCGTCTTTTTGATAATCATGTCTTTATATTTATTTCCCAATGTTTGAAAATCATTCCAAATAAATTTTATGTTTTATCATGCTACATCCGTTAAAATACACGAATGTGCCGTCTGCTCTTCACTCATAGGCCGTATCTCTCTGTAACCATTCGGGAATCTTTTCCGTAATGAGATAAAATCCGTTATCTCCGCGGTAATATCCTGTATTTGTCGATCCGTTTTTCATTTGAACGGTCACATAATAATTATTCGATATAACATTATGCAATTTAAAGCCAGTATCAAAGCTTCCCGGATACAAAGCGGCCGCCAGCTCTTTTATTTGTGCTTCTTCCGAAAAGGTTTTGGTAATAGACCAGTCATCCATACCTCCGTCCCCCCCCTTCTTTATACAGTTCATTGTGATAATTTGTAACCGTAACGCTTGCGATATTCTCCGGATTCATGGCCATCTCTTCGAACAGACCCTTTTCTTTCAAATAACCGATAATATTTGAATAAGAAGGATAAATATCGTACTCAAAGTATATGTATCCGTAAGAACCCGTTCTAACCGAAAAGTCCAATCTTCCGCAGATAAATTCATCTCTTAATGTAGTGTAATCGGAATTATTCAAATCTTTGATATATAGCTGTCTGATAATGTCCGTATCGTCAGGAGAGAGATTCTCCACACTCATACCCGCATTATAAATAATCTGGAAAGAATCCTTCTCTTTTAATTTGTTAAAGATGGAGTCGTCATATATTTGATAACACGCCCTTTTATATTCCGGATTGCTTAAAATTTTGCTTAAGATATCTTCTTCCTCCGCATTTATCGCAAAATCTCTCCATATGGTTTTACCGTTTTTCATCCGGTAAGCCACTTCAAACCATATAACGGAATCTTCTTCCTTGATATCCGCTCTTTTCATTTTCTTCCCCGACAATTCACAAACGGCAGCTATATCCGTTATTCCCGGTTCTTTCAAATAATGCCTCACCGCTGGAACATTCTCAAGCGACTCATCCAAATATGGCTGCCTATAAGCTGCAGAAGAAACTATAATATCCGCTTCCTCCAACTTCTCCGGATCGGGTACCCATTTATCAAAACCTGTAAGGTCAAACTGGAAGGTGCAATATATAGCAGCCACACATGCCCCCGTAATCAGAATCTGATACTTTTTTCGCAAAGATGCGCGGATATCCAGCTCATAAATGACTTCGATGATACAACAGCTTATAATAGACGCGGCTGTCATAACAAACAGAACAAGTACCGTGCAGTTTCCTTGCTCATATCCTGTTCCGACAATCTCTCTTACCGTCAATCCCGCAAAGAGTGTAAAGGGAACCGTAAGTAAAATCTTTATCACGGCCTTTGTCTTAGGAAATGACATAGTCTTTCCCGCCGCTTCAGCCGGGCGTCTTTTATAACAAATATATGAAATGAATCCAAAAGCAGCTGCTAATAATATACATTTCACAACCGGAAAAGCTGCTGCGGCAAAATCCAAATTCACTTTTCCGATATAATCATAAATCGCTTTTACAGCGTTATAATGTTGCCACGCCGGCGACGTGACTACATTTGTAATTTCTGAGGAATTGTAAGAAAAATATTCAAAAAATCCTCTTTTGTATTCCATAAATAAAGCTCTTGTTGCAAGTTCGTATAGAAGAAAAATTGCCGTGGCAAATAAAGTAATAACGATGTTTCCCGTCATCATAACAGCTATTACGGTAAGACCATATGTCCCCAGATAGAGTATGAGATTCATGAATAGGGATATGACCGCCGTTCGCAAGTTTGCACTGCTCATGCCGCCATTTACTCCTGCTACAAGCACCGCAAAAAGAAGATTTAAAAAGTATGGAACAAAAAACATCAATACTCCGTTAACGTATATGACTGCAAACCTATACGTCTTCGATACAGGTACGCTGTGATACAAATCTACTTTTTTTCTGCTGTACAGATAGGAAAATCCCTGAATAGCACATACAACAGCAAGCAAAGTAACAAATAAGATAACTGCGCCATCTGCTCTAAGCCAGTCCCCGGCCGCTCCTACCAACCTGCTTTTCGCTGCTTCACCTGTCAATTTGTCTATCAGATTATGACCTTTTTTACGACTCATTATCATTGCCATCGCAACCGGATAATAAAAAAACCAGAATAGCATGGAAACGATCCATACCCAGTTTCTTCTCTTATTATTTTCTACCATACTAACCAAGAATGAGTTTTTTGATGTCATAGCCTACCACCTCCGTCTCGCTAATAAATATTTCCTCTAAGGAAAGAGGCAGCGCCTCAAAAAATATTGTATCTACCGTAGAAAAATGAGAAATGATTTCTTCTCTGTTTCCTCTTACCGTAAGGGTATACAAAGAACCTCTTTTTTCTTCTTTCATAACATTCAGACCTTCCAGACCTTTCTTCTCATCTTCTGCGTTCTTAAATACGCACTGGACTTTCTGAATATTGCATTTCATATCTTCCAAGTCCTTCGATAAAAGCACGCCGCCTTTATGCAATAATCCGACATGGTCACAAATATCTTCCAGTTCTCTTAGGTTGTGGGAAGCGATAATCGGAGTAAGTCCCCAATTCTCCATCTCTTTTGCAAAGATGCTTTTCACTCCCTGGCGCATTACCGGATCCAGCCCATCGAAGGTCTCATCGCACAGAAGGTATTTCGCTCCTGAGCAAATACCGCATAAAAGAGCAAGCTGCTTTTTCATTCCTTTTGAAAAAGTATTTATCTTTCTCTTCCTGCTAAGCCCAAAATTATCCATATATGTATAGAAATCATCTCTTCGGAACTGCCTGTATATGGTAGAAAAATATTTCTCCATTTCCTCCGCATTGGCATTGGCAAAGAAATAAGGTTCATCCGCAATAAAAAACACTTTTTCTTTCGCCTTAATGTTATCAAATACCGGCAGACCGTCTACCATGATTATTCCTTTATCCGCCTTTAAAACTCCTGCTATCATTCGAAGCACCGTGCTTTTCCCTGCCCCGTTCGTACCTATCAGACCGAATACCGTATCTTCTTTCATCGTTACGCTGACGTCATCCACTGCCAGAATGTCTTCAAAGGTCTTACTGACACTATTTATCTCAATCATTTTCTCCTCCTATCCGCCTCGATAAGGCGCTTACTCATCCATTCCGCGAAGGCAGTCTATAAAATCGGCCTTTGTCATACCGAGTTCTATGCCCTCCTTGTATAGAACCACCATCCTCATTTTCAGTTCTTCTTTTCTCTCATCGAGAAGATTCCCATTATCGGCCACAAAATTACCTCTGCCCTTTATCACATAAATATATCCCTGCCGTTCCAGCTCCATATAGGCCTTTTGTATCGTGTTCGGATTGATCGCGAGCTCCACCGCAAGACTTCTGACCGACGGCATCTGCTCGTCTTTTTGAAGAATCCCCTTCAAAATCAACAGCTTAAACTTCTCCACTATCTGTTCGTATATAGGTCTGGCGTCCTTGTAATCCAGAATTATCATGTATTCACCTTCCTTCTGTTACATCCGCTGCATTCATTATTCCATAGCATAGTGTTTATACTGTACTATCACTACTAATACACATAATATATAAATATCTTCCTGTTGTCAATACAAAAAACCTTACGAGACTTGCCGATATAGCAAGTTCCGTAAGGTTTTCAAAAATCGAACTTCGGTAAAGCAAAACATTGTCCTATGAAAAAACAAATTTACTTTTTAATTAATAAAGATTTTCCTGTCATCTCTTGCGGCTGCTTCATCTCCATCATCTCAATCATAGTAGGAATAATATCTGCAAGACAGCCTCCTTCTCTCAAGGTATAAGCTTCGTCATAATTTACAAGAATGAAGGGAACAGGATTGGTCGTATGAGCTGTAAAAGGCTCTCCGGTCACATAGTCTACAAGCTGTTCCGCATTGCCGTGGTCCGCACAGATAAACATATAGCCGCCCACCTCTTTTATTGCTTCCACTGCTTTGCCTACACATTCATCCACAGCTTCTATCGCTTTTATAGCGGCGTTCTCCACACCCGTATGTCCTACCATATCCGGGTTCGCAAAGTTGATAACGATAACATCATACTTACCGGACTTAATCGCTTCTACCAGCTTATCGCAAACCTCATATGCACTCATTTGAGGCTTCAAATCGTAAGTCGCCACATCCTTGGGTGAATTGACCAGAATTCTGTCCTCTCCTTCGTTGGGTTTTTCTACACCTCCGTTGAAGAAGAAAGTAACATGTGCATATTTCTCCGTCTCCGCAATTCTCGCCTGCGTCATATGATTTGCCGCAAGCCATTCTCCGAATGTGTTGGTTACCGATATTTTATGGAAAGCAACTTCCTTATTGGGAATCGTCGGATCGTAATCGGAAAAGCATACATAAGTTATATCCAGTCTTTTGCCTCTGTCAAACGCCGTAAAATCATCGTCGCAAAAGCACCTTGTAATCTCTCTCGCGCGGTCAGGTCTGAAGTTAAAGAATATAACAGAATCTTTGTCTTTGATTAAAGCAAGCGGTGCGTCATTCTTTACGACAACCGTAGGCTTCACGAATTCATCCGTCTCGCCTCTGTCATAGGACTCCTGAATAGCCGCAGAACCACTTACCGCCGTCAGTCCTTCTCCCTTGGTAAGCGCATTATATGCAAGCTTTACCCTGTCATAGTTATTATCTCTGTCCATCGCATAGTAGCGTCCGGATACGGAAGCCACTTCTCCCACTCCTATTTCTTCCATCTTAGCTTCCAGCTGCTCCACGAAGCCTTTGCCGCTTTCCGGCGGAGTGTCTCTGCCGTCTAAGAAGCAATGTACATACACCTTGGACAGTCCGTTTCTTTTGGCAAGTTCAAGTATTCCGTAAATATGTGTATTATGGCTGTGCACACCTCCGTCGGAAACAAGACCGAACATATGAAGCGCGGAGTCATTTTCCTTACAATTTTTTACTGCCTTTAAAAGGGCAGGATTCTCGAAGAAAGTTCCATCCTGAATCTCTTTTGTAATTCTGGTAAGTTCTTGATATACAATACGTCCGGCTCCCATGTTAAGGTGCCCTACTTCCGAATTACCCATCTGTCCGTCGGGAAGGCCCACTGCCATGCCGCTTGCATTTCCTTTTACAAAAGGATATTCTTTCATCAGTTTATCCATAACCGGTGTATTTGCTTCCGCCACAGCATTTCCGTCTGTTCTCTCATTTAATCCGTAGCCATCCAAAATCATTAAAACTGTTGGTTTTTTATTCATTTTCTCATTCTCCTTTTCTCTTGTTCCTTATTATTATCATATAATTAATCAGGAATTTATAATGAAAGTTTCCATATAGCATATATAATCCAACCGTTTGCAATTATACATGTTTTTTATTGGATTGTAAATAAGGAACGGGGAATAAGAAACTTTTATCAATTACTGTTCAATCCAAGAAAGCACCATCGTAAATCGCAACCTCTTCTATCCTTTTACCGCCCCGGCTGCCATTCCTTTTACCATATTCTTCACGAGAAAAAAATAAAGCAGGACAATGGGTACGGCTATAAATACGCTTCCGGCGGCAAATCTCGCAAACTCTGTTTCATCCAGACTCATAAGCCCCACTGCGACCGTATATAGATCCTTTTCTTTAAGGAGCAGCTTAGGCAGAATGAAATCGCTCCATGGCCATGTGAAGGAAGTGAGCAGCGTATATACGATAATCGGCCGGGAGAGCGGAAGATTAATCTTGGTAAACACTTGAAAATTAGTAGCACCATCGATTCTGGCTGCCTCATCGATGGCCCTCGGTATCGTGTCGAAAAAGCCTTTCTGCGTCAGATAACTCATAGGTGCGCCGGCGCTGTATATGAGTATCAATCCCCACAGATGGTTGATCAGGTTAAACTGTGTCATCAAAATATATATGACTATCATCCCCATAAAGGAAGGAAACATACTAAGTACCATTGTCGTCTTCATCATAGGTTTTCTCGCTTTGAATTCGAATCTCGACATCGTGTACGCTGTGAGAATGACGAGAAAGGTGCCGAGTATACAGCTTCCGGCTGCCACAAACAGTGTATTGATAAACCACTTCGGATAATTATACATAGCGGTATCCGTAAATAACCGCTGAAAGCTTGCGAGGCTGTACTCCTCCGGGAAAAAACCTTCAAAGGAATAAATTGATCCCGACTTGGAAAAGGATGCCAGGATTAACCATAGACAGGGGAAGAAAAAAAGGAAGGATACCGCAAGCAAAATGATGTAGGTATTTCCCGTATCAAATATTCTACCTAAGAATATACCCCTGCTTTTATTTCGTTCTGTTCTCATCGGAATGTGTCCTCCTCCCTATAGGATGGCGATTTTATGTAAACTGCAAGCGATATGATGGATATAATAATAAAAATTATTAAACTAATAGCCGCCCCCAGACAATAATAGTTATTATTGATGGATAGATTGTATAGCCAGTTAATCAACAAATCCGTATCGCTGGCGAGGAAATATCCGTCAAGATACAATCCTCCCCGCAGAAAATAAAAAACACCAAAGTTATTGAAGTTTCCCACAAACTGTACGATAAGTACCGGTAACGTGGAGAATAATACAAATGGCATAGTAATTTTTAATAACTGTTTCCACTTGCCCGCACCGTCAATCTTCGCCGCTTCATACAAGGAACTGTCACGGTTTGAAAGAATCCCTGTAGCCAACAGCATAATAGAAGGAGTACTGATCCAGCAATTTACCAACAGGCCTATCAATCTTGCCGTCCATTTTGCATCCAAATCCAGAAAGCCTATAGCGGTTCCTCCGCCCGAAAGGATTAGCTGGTTAATCGGCCCGCCATAAGAAAACATGAATTTAAATGCAAGCAGTGTAATAAACGCGGGAGTCGCATAGGCTAATACCGGGAACGTCCTCCAGAACGCTTTACCCTTCACACAGTCCCTTTCGAACAGAAGCGCAAGAAAAAGGCCTGCAATATAATTCAGTGCGGTAGACGTCACCGCCCACAGCAGGTTCCATGTGAGGATTTTGACGAAGGTAGGCGCAAACTGCGACAGCGACAAAAGTCTCTTAAAGTTGTAAAATCCCACCCAGTCCACCAGTTCCGGAGGCACCACGGTTCCACCGTAATTAGTAAACGCAATGAGTATCATAAAAATAATGGGCAGAACATTGAACACGAATACTCCTGCTACCGGCAAGGCCAGCACTGTAACATAGAACTTTTTATCCCAAAGCTGCTTAACCTCTTCTTTGAAAGTAGGATTTCTTCTTCCTTGCTCCAGCCTTTTCTGCATGCGGTATACGTCGCTTATATTCATGACGTAAAAATATAAATATGCCGCCAGCACAACCCATGCAAAAATTCCCATCAGAAGCATTATCACCGAATTGTCTCCTGCAACTCCAAGCCAAACATCCCCCTTTTTCGTACCAAGAGTAAAAAAGCCCTCTATATCTCTGAAGCCTCTTGTAATGAAGTAAAAAATGATGCTTAATTGGAGCAGGAAAAACAATATCCCTTTTCCTTTGGCGCCATATCTAAACTGCCCGCCTCCCATGATGACGAGGGACAGCTTTACATTGCCGCTGCTGTCTTTTAAGCAGGACATTATCCGTTCCAGTTTCTGTTTCATTTTATTCTCATACCTTTCCTTCATGAGCAACACAAATCTCTATTTCAAAGTAAAGATAGCATCATGAATCTGTGAATCCACCTGTTCCAGTCCTTTCTTTAAATCCGGAAGCTCCTTATACTTTTTCTCCTCCGCATTCCGGAACGCATCCTTTGCAATATCAATAAAAAATGTTTCCCCCGGCGTCCATATCTGAGACACCTCCCGAATCGAAGGCATCAGAATAATATTTCCCTTTTCCAGATTTTCATAGAGCTGTCTGGACACTCCGCCTACGGCTTCCGCCACATCTTCTCTCGCAGGAGCAACTCCGAGCATTTCATTCCTCAGCTTCATCATTTCGAAGCTGGTAGCGAATTCAACAAAAGCAAGGCAAGCGTTCGGTGCCTTTGTATAAGAGCTGACCGCATATCCATTAATGCCTCCCATTGACTTCGGGTCCAGCAGCGAAGGATTTTCTTCGGATAAATCTCCGCTCTCCGGAAGCTTCGGTACGGATGCCATCATCAAGTTTTCCGTCGCAAGCTCGTTTGCTTCTTTATCACTCATCCCCTCACCCTCATATGCCTTGGCCAATTCTCCTACAAAGGTAGAATAAACATCCGGCGTAGAGAGTGTCGCGAAGTACGTGCCGTCTGCAATCTTGCCGTACACAGTCGTATTAATCGTGTTATCGATACATTCTTCATTCATGGCTCCCGCAAGCTGAGACAATACCCAGGCACCCTTTTCCGCTTCTCCCGCTGAAAATCCTATATCCTCCGGATTGGTGTTATTCTCTCCGAACAGGTAACCCCCATAAGAAAAAAGAAAGCCTCCCGAAAAGTAAACATCATAAAGTGCCTTCATATAGCCGTAATTAAGAGGATTCTCCTCATGCCTCAATACGGAAAAGGCATACATAGCATTCCAATTCTCAACAATATCACAAACGCCGTTTCCATCCTTATCCCACTCTGTCTCCCAGTTCTCGGGCAGCATATCCTTTCTGTAATAAAGCATAGGCGCCTGTACGTTCACCGGTACTCCGCAGCAATATGTATTGCCGCCCACTTCTGTTTCATATGCGTTCCATGCTATCTCCGGTATCTGATCATAGCACTCCATCTCCTGTACCGGAATCGGATAAATATGCTTACCTTCCGTATATTGCATGATAACGTCGTTGGCCTGATACAGTACATCCGGTCCATAGCCATAAGGTCCGTCATTCGCCAGATCCAAATACTGGTCCATATTAGCGTCCACTGCCTTAATTCCATATTCGGCATATTCCTGATTGAACGCATCCAGAAGCTCTTTCGCGTATCCTTTTGAAATTGCCGTGTCGTTTTCAAGGACGCGGATTGTTACATTATGCTCCAACTCTCCCGTAAAAACGGAGCTTCCTTGGATATTTCCTGCCGCACCTTCTGTTCTACCGTCCACTTCTGTCCCCACATCTTCCGTAGCTGCTCCGTCACCGCATCCCGAAAGTATTCCAAGTACCGCGGTTAATGTTAACGATAGTAAAATTATTCTCTTCTTTTTCATACCTGCCACCTCTATTCTTCTATTTCTACGATTGCAAATCCTGATCGGTCTATTTCCATTGAAGCCGCCTTCTCCCATCTTGCCAGATTGCTGCAAAGCAGTCTGTAACCTAAATTTCCCTGCATATGCTCTGTTTGTGTTTCTTCCGTCATATTGATATACAGCCTTATTTTTTTCCCTGGGATACCTCTTTCCACCAAAAGCATTTTGTGTCTATCCGTAATACGTATGTTTCCTTCCGCAATCACCGCTAATTCACGCAATCCGATTAAATCTTTTATTTTTTCTAAAAGTACATTATCCCATGCACTTTTTTCCCAATTAAAGCAACGGCGGGAATCAGGATCATAACCGCCCTCCATACAGATTTCCGTGCCGTAATAAATGCATGGAGCTCCGATAAAAATAATCTCAAGAGCGAGTGCAGCCAACAGCTTATCTTTATTTTTTCCTACTTCCGTATAAAAGCGGTGCGTATCGTGGGAATCCAACATATTCAACATCATCCTGTTTACCTGTTCCAGATTCCTCATAAGATTGGAATTCAATCTCTCCGCCATCTGCCTTGCATCGAAGCTTCCCCTCGCGAAATAATCCAGACACGCTTTCGTAAAAGCATAGTTCATGATGCTGTCGTACTGGTCCCCCATCAAGTATGGATATGCGTCATGCCAATTTTCTCCAATAATGACCGCATCCGGCTTTGCTTCCTTTACCGCGTTTCTGAACTTTCTCCAGAATTCGTGAGAAACCTCATCCGATACATCCAATCGCCAACCGTCAATATCATACTTCTCTATCCAATAAACCGCGATTCTTATGAGGAAGTCCTGCACACCTTTATCCGCCGTATTCAGCTTAGGCATATAATTACAGGATGCAAAACATTCATAATTTCTCTTTTCCGTATCGGGAAAATCTCCGTCGATTATAAACCAGTTATAATAGGGCGATTTTCTTCCTTTTACAAGCACATCCTGAAATTGCTCCATTTCCATACTGCAATGATTAAATACCGCATCGAGCAGTATGCGGATTCCTCTCTTGTGTGCAAGCCTTACCAGCTCCTCCAGATCCTGCTTTGCTCCAAACTGGGGATCTATCTGCATATAATCGATAATATCATATTTATGGTTGGATACCGATAAAAAAATCGGTGTCAGATAAAGGGCTGTTACTCCGAGTTCTTCAATATAATGCAACTTTTGGGCGATTCCTCTTAAATCCCCTCCCGCAAAGCTCCCGGAGAAAGGCATATCTCCCCATCTCATGTTGATGTAGGTTCGGTCTTTCTTTTCATCTCCCATAAAAAAACGATCCACAAATATCTCGTAGAATACCGCGTTTTTCATCCAATCCACAGTATGTAACAGATCATTTTTATTAATATAAGGCATCTGAAAAAAACTGTAAAATCCTTCTTCAAAATTATAAGTCTCCGTAACCGCATCTTCACTGAAATAATAAATCTTCCCCGCTTCCTCAATTCGGAAAATATACGCCAGACGCACGTCCTCGAGCTGTAATCTAATCTCATAATAATTGTAAAGCCGATCGCTGTATTTCACATGCATTGCCGTACTTTCCTGTTTCTCATGAAAACCGTATTTGCATGCGTAAATCAAAAAAACCTTCGCACTCTCATCCTCCTTCGCCATTCTAAGCCTTATTACCAACTCTTTTTCTCCTACCGGAAAACAATACCTGGAATCGGGGATATGTAATATTGCATATTCGTTCATAAACTTTATCCTCTCTAAATTTTCACCGACACTTATTGACAAACTCTTAAAAATTCTATATAACTTTTGAATAGACCATGACAGTCATGACAGGAATAGGAATATCTTATAAGGGGGAAATCCGTGAAAAGCAAAATCACAATCCGAGATGTCGCACGTGAGGCCGGTGTATCCATCGCGACAGTATCTTATGTACTAAATAATCGCACGGACATGCGTATTAGCGAACAAACAAGAAAAAAGGTGCTGCAGGTCATCAACCTTTTGGATTATACGCCCAACCAGTCGGCTCAGGCGCTTGCTACAAACCGCAACCGCATGATAGCGCTCTATCTCACTCCCGATACTTCTGTTCTGAAAAAAGCGGAACAGATGTATTTTATTCATTTTCTGTCGTCCTTTCTTCACGAAAAGAACTATGAACTTATCTACTTGAGCGATAATTATACGGAGCAGTTTGATCATGCCGATGCAATCATCGGCTATGACATTTCCTCCGAGTATTTTCATCAAATCGGTGACGCCAATTTCAGTCCCTTGCTCGCTGTGGACTGCTTTATTGAAGATCCCTTATTTTTTCAAATCAACTCCGATTACAGTCGAATTGCCGAAGAAGCTTCTCTTTTCTTTCAGGGAGAGCCCTATATCCTTTATGTGCTAAAGAGTTCTAATACGGAAAAGGAAAAGTATCTTGAAAAAACATTTCCTAATATTCAATATGTGGATGACTTTCATGAGCTACAAGACACGGATGGACAGAATATTCTCATCATGGATCAGTCGCTTAAAAAGCTGCTCGAAAATCATCCTTCCCTGTACTACGCTCCTTCAATGACCGCCGCAAAAGCGGAATCTCTTTTCACCTGCATCGAATATGCAATTTTAAGGACTCCGCTCAAGCAGCACAATATACTGATATAAGTTCACTTATTTACAAGACACCGTAAGAACCTTCGTCTGAAAATCAAAGGTAAAGGTATAAGTTCCTTCCTGATTGGCAATGAGGTTGGCTCCGCCTCCCTCGGATACGAAAGAAAGGCTCTTTTCATCATCGGAAGCAATATTGGTAAAGCGAATATATTCCGTACCTACGGTACTGACTTCCCCTGCCGTTACCATAGACGTGAACATGAATTCATCTCCCTCAGTAAGATCTATGTTCAGAGTATATACATCTCCTTCCTGAGTAAATTCCGTTTCTTCCGAGTAAACGTCTTCCCATTCTGTTACAACAGCTCCTTTTATGTAGTAATTTACCTGCATATCACCGGCATCCGCAGTTTTCTCCCCATTATAAGTCCATTTAATTTTGTCATAGGGATTCACATTAAAGCCTTCCTTGTTATCCTCGGAATAGTCCGCTGCACTCGTATCATAGGTATCTTCCGCAGGATAAGTGGTCAGAGTAAACGTATAATTGCCCGATACAGCACATTTGATATTGGAACGCTTTGTATTCGCTTCTCCCAGGCCCCCCGAATTGTAGAAATAATCTTTGCCATCCAGAGATATCGTATCCAAATAACCATACCCCCTCTGATTATTCCATTCGGTATTTATCGCAAATTGAAACTCGTCTCCCTCGTTCAGATCCAGAGTAATCGTATAAATATTCTCCGAATCATTCTCTTCCTTTATCATTTTGTGCATATCCGTGATGTTCGTTCCCCAATTGGATTCTAAGAGTGCCGGACTGGTACCGCTTCCCACAATTGCGAATTCCCTATCATCCTCTTGATAGGTAATAAAACCCGCAAAAACAGATATATCCTCCGTTACCGGCTTATCAAAATCAAATCTGTGGCTCATCTGCGGTGTAGCAAACCAATCCACAAAAATATATCCTTCTTTCTCAGGCGTATATTCTGTTGCATTGACCCCATCCGCAACTTCTGCTTCATTTAATACAGTGGTTCCGTCCGAATCATAAAAAATAACCTTATGCATCGCCGTCTCTTCCGTTTCTTCCGCTGCAATCGGAGCCGTCGTCTCTTCTGTAGCACGTTCTCCTGCATTTGTCTGCGCGCTTCCACATCCCCCTAACAACAATCCTGATACTGCGAATGCCGTCATTAACCATTTTCCTGTTACTTTTTTTCTTTTCATTTTTTCCTCCACCCTTTAAATAGTTTTTTGCTTAACCGCTTAATCAAGCAGGTGTTTTTAAGCAAACCGGGAAATTCGGTTTGCTTAAACGGTTAATCTATGGCTATACTGTAACACTAATCTTAATCTCTGTCAACGGTTGTTTAAGATATAAAGTATTTGTCATTTATTTGAAAAAGATATAGAATATATGCAAGCAATATGGAATATATAATATAATTCATAGGGTAAACATGATTAACAGCTTTTATAGGAGAGATTTTATGATATCTTTACTCGCCAGGATTTTTATAAAAAACGGAGAAGACATCTCTTCTCCCCGCGTCCGTCAGGCATATGGCATCCTGTGCGGCACGATGGGAATTGTCCTTAACATTCTGCTTTTTATCGGCAAATTCCTTGCCGGAATTATCAGTAATTCCATTGCGGTAACGGCAGATGCTTTTAATAATCTATCCGATGCGGGTTCCTCCTTAATTACCCTTATCGGTTTTAAAATGGCGGGGCAAAAGCCGGATCCCGACCACCCTTTCGTGCACGGCCGAATCGAATACCTATCGGGGCTCCTCGTTTCTGTTGCAATTTTGATTATGGCTTTTGAACTCGCCCGTTCTTCTATCGGTAAAATTATTCATCCGCAGCCGATAGATTTCAGTCCTGTCACCATCATTATTCTTGTCGTTTCCATCGGTGTAAAAATATATATGTTCCTCTATAATAAAAGCATTAGCCAAAAAATAGACAGTGCCGCCATGAATGCTACCGCCATGGACAGTTTAAGCGATACTATGGCAACTACTGTTGTCCTTATCGCTACTTTGGCAGGTGCATTTACAGGACTTAAAATAGATGGATACTGCGGCATATTGGTCGCTCTTTTCATCTTCTATGCAGGCTATTGCGCGGCAAAGGAAACTATCAGTCCTCTGCTCGGGCAGCCTCCGCATCCCGAGTTCGTGAAAAATGTGGAAACAATTGTCATGAGCTATGAATATGTTCTGGGAATTCACGATATGATTGTTCACGATTACGGTCCCGGACGTGTTATGTTATCCTTGCATGCGGAGGTTCCCGCAGACGGTGATATCCTTACACTCCACGATATGATCGATAACATCGAACACAGACTCCACGATGAACTGCATTGTGATGCCGTCATACATATGGATCCTGTTCTTACGGCGGACGAACAGACTAATTCTCTGAAAAGTCAGATAGGTGATATTCTAAGTGCGGCATATCCGGAAATTCGATTCCATGATTTTCGCATCGTAAAGGGTCCTACACACACAAACATTATTTTCGACATCGTAGTCCCTTTTCATTATAAAAACAGCGATGATGAAATAACCAATTACTTAAAAAGAGAAATCCACCGCATCGATGAATCTTATATTGCAGTAATACAAGTAGATAAAGCATATAACGCAAATGCCCTGTAGTTCTGACACTACAGGGCATTATTTTACCGGATTTGTTCAATTTTACATTCACGAATTTCCATTCCGCCTTGTCCGAAATAGAACTTCAAAAAGTAGGTACCGCAAAAGGCCGGTTCCAGATCAATCACTTCCGTTCTCCAATCGGTATCTTTTCCGGTCAGCGTAATTGTTTTTAACAACTGCTTATCCCGGAAGATGGAAAGAGGTATCTGGGACAGCTCTCCTTCCGCAGGCACTCTGCAGGAGAAAGAAAGCCGGGAGGCGTTTTCTTCCTTCAATACGATTTGCAATAATGTACTCTTTCCCTTTTTCGTATCGATCCACTCCGCAGGAATCTCCGTTTCCTTCTCGATTTCCACAATTTTCATATCTAACTGCTCTTTTTCATCCTCTGCAATACATTCTTTTAACTGCTTATCCAATTCCGTTTCTATTCCCCGGCTGCGTAAAAAAGCAGGCATACACATAAGTACATTGCATATATTCACGGCGCTTCGCTGGAATTCCGCCCGCGTTGTCTTTCCGCTCGTGATGCCCTCCATAGAATTATCCTCCTGCGTATTCTCCTGAGCGTTCGTCGTTACCATAAACAAATCATTTTGGCAACGTACCATTGCCGATGTATTTTTCACATCCGCCGGTTCTCCGGGGTCATTTCCTTTCGCCCACCAATCGGTCATAACAAATCCCTTGAATCCCCATTCGTTTCGTAAAATAGTTGTCAGCAAATCATAATTGCTGGCAGTCCAAAAGCCGTTAATAGGACCGTAAGTGCTCATTATGCAATATGCTTCTCCTTCTTTTACCGCTATTTCAAACCCTTTTAGGTATATTTCTCTAAGGGCTCTTTCAGAGACTACCGCTTCCGCTACACTCCTGTTATGCTCCTGATTATTGCAAGCAAAGTGCTTTATTGTTCCCGTCACTCCGTATTTATGCATGCCCTTTAACTGCGCTACTGCCATCTTTCCCGTTACCAGAGGATCCTCTGAAAAATACTCAAAGTTCCGCCCGTTTAAGGGATTTCTATGCAGGTTCATGCCAGGGCCCAGCAAAGTATCGATTTTGTTTTTACGAAGTTCCATTCCTTCAAATTCATACAGTTCTCTCAGCAATTCCTCATTAAATGAACATGCCAGACAAGTGCCGTTAGGCATAGCAAAGGCATAATTGCCGCTGTCCATCCGTATTCCACTCGGTCCGTCCGCGCAGCATCCGAGAGGAATTCCAAAATCGGCCAAACGCTTTGTGACACCTCCGAATGCACCCGCAGTTCCCGGCGTTACTTTCGGCGAGCACATTCCTTCTCCGCGCACAATACAACATAAGTCTTCATTCGAAAGCTGCGCAATAAATTCTTCCATCGATACCTTCCCATCGGAAACATCTGCAAGCTTCCATCCCTTATCTCCCGTATAAGCTATTTCCTGCGGAAGGTTCTCCAACCTTCTTTGCATAGCATCCACAGTACTCCTCGGCACTTCTTCGTACGAGATACGGAACCGACCGTTCTCCCCTGCAACAGGCTTCATCCTCCTGTAAGAAATAGCAGGTGCCATCGCTTCCTTCAATGTGTCCATGATGATAAGATCCTCGCAGACAATACTTGCCACATAGGAAGCTTGTCTTACATCTCCTCCGATATAGAAGCTATAAGTCCCCTTCTCCATCACATAACAGAACCTATGTCCCGTAACTCCGCTGTCATCGTAGGACGCCAGCAAATATCTGGGACAGGTAACCGACACTTGTACACTTTCTCTTGGATCTAAGCATTTTGTTTTCGCGAATCCGCACAGTATACGAACCGGTTTCCCTAATTTGCCCTGCGGGGCCTGACAATATATCTGAACAACCTCTTTCCCTTTATGTTCACCGGTATTCGTAACTTTTACCCGAAAAGTAATTACCTCCTCCGTCTCTTCCATCTTATCCAACTCTCTTTTGAAGGAAGTATAAGACATTCCAAAGCCAAAAGGATAAAGTACTTTTTCTTGTGCGAAGGTCTCAAAATACCGGTACCCTACATAAATATCTTCTTCATATAAATTGCGCTTATCATCCCCGTAATTCACGGTAGACGGATAGTCCATAATATCCAATGCAATCGTATCCGTCAGTTTGCCGGAAGGTGTTACTTTCCCGCTTATGACATCTATTACGCCGCTTCCGCCCTCTTGCCCGCCCTGCCATACGTATAATACCGACGAAGGATTCAGTTCCTGTACCCACTTCATGTCAATGATATTTCCTACGTTTAGCAAGACAATGGTTCGTTCAAAGACTTGGCATACCTTATCAAGCATGTCATATTCCGTCTCAGTAAGGAAATAGCTTCCTGCCTCAGTTTTGTTATCCTGATCCTCTCCTGCCGTACGCCCTATGATAATGATTGCCGCTTCCGATTCTTTTTCCGCTTCTTCCACCAATTGAGAATTCAGAGGCATCTCCTCTTGAAACCACGGCTCTTTTGCCCATCCATCGCCGATCTCAAAAGGATGTTCTTCCAGCCAGTCCTGGTAGACTGCTTTTACCTTTTCATTCACTATAAAACAGTTTTCTTTTATCAAAGCATCCAATATTCCGGTAACATATCTCGTATTTACCATACCACCCGACCCTGTTCCGCTCTTATAATAGTGAAACTGTGTTCTTCCGAATACGGCTACCTTTGTCCCCTGTGCAAGAGGGAGCAAACTGTTATCATTTTTCAGCATTACGATTCCTTCGGCAGCCGCTTCTCTGGCCTTTTCCGCATATCGATCCAAATTAAATATCATATCGTTCATTTCCGCACCTCTTTCATTCTTATCCATCTATCCCATAGTATCACAGCCTCCTTTGATGTACTATCTTCTATTATGACTTATTTTTAGGAGAATATTGACTTTTATAACATTATTAATTTATATAATAACTATATTTATAGGTCATTATTTACCCTATCTCGAGAAAAATAAATCTACTCCGCAAGCTTAAGGCATCTCTTGGGAAATTTCCAGAGACGCATCGTTTAATCTGCAGTAAAGGTTGTCGTCTCCCTCCTCCCGATAAGTCTCGAAAATCCCTGTCACTACAACTCTCGCTTCATTTTCAGGATATTCCTCCGGATAAACATGACTTCCGTCATCCCAAATGAACTCCATTCCCTGGCTACAGCAGGCAGTGGCATCTTCTATAATCACATAATGGTAGTATTTTGCTGTCGGCTCATAATATGAGGCATAATATATCCCTTCCATTTTAATTGACTTTCCAACGTATTCCTCAGGATTGACCATCAACTGATAAACCGTGGCATATACCATATCTCTTCCCATAGCCGTCAAGTCATAATCGACTTGCTCGCCGGAAGATTTTTCGCTTTTTATTTCATCATTTTTTACTTCTCCGCTTTTTACTTCATCATTTTTTATTTCAGTCTTTTCCGAATCGGCGTTTGCGTTTACAGCATTTATCTGCTCCTCAAGGACTTTATCTACATTACTTTTTTCGCCTGGTAACTTATTGTCCTTCCCGGAGCAACCGGTCAAGCAAATAATAAAGATCAATACTAAAACAATATGTTTTCTAAATTTCATCTCCACTATTACCTCCTTAACATTTTTCCAATGGCGCAGCTTACAAAGAATACCATTATATCAGCAACTACGATCGTAGAGCCTACCGGAGTTGAGAATAGTATGGAAATAAACATACCGACTATTGCACAGCCAACAGAGATAACTGCCGAACAGATGACCACGCCTTTAAAATTCTGAATTATGCGCATTGCCGATAATGCCGGAAAAATAACAAGAGCCGATATAAGCAGTGAGCCTACCAGATTCATCGCCAAAACAATGATAATGGCGGTTACCACTGCGATAAGCAGATTATACGCATCGGAATTCGTCCCCGTTGCCTTCGCAAAGTTTTCGTCAAAGGTGACCGCAAATATTTTGTTATAGAAGAAGCAGAACAGCGCAACAACAAGCATAGACAATATCACACATATAAATACTTCCTCCTTTGTCAATGTCAATATAGATGTAGAACCAAACAAGGTGCTGCATACATCGCCCGATATATTGGCCGACGTGGAAAAAACATTCATTATCAAGTATCCTATAGCAAGCGAACCTACGGACAGCATCGCTATCGCCGCATCTCCTTTGATTTTTGTATTCTGTCCTGTTCTTAGAAGCAGTACCGCAGTAAGGATTGTAACAGGCATAACGAATATTGTATCATTTGTCAGCTTAAAAATCGTCGCAACTGCCATAGCACCGAAGGCTACATGCGATAGTCCGTCCCCTATAAAAGAAAATCTTTTTAAGACAAGCGTCACGCCGAGTAACGAGGAACACAGGGCAACAAGCGTTCCGACAATTAAAGCGTACCGCACAAAGGGATATTCCAGATAAAACTGGAACTTCAAAATGATATCAGTCACCTTCCGCACCTCCCGCATACTGAAACATTTTCCACGCATCGCTTCTTAAATATTCCTCTTTGCTACCGAAGAAGGACTGTGTCTTTTCTACATGCAGAATATGGCTCGCATAACGGACGGCCGCTTTTATATCATGAGATACCATAATAATAGCAATACCTCTCCTGTTCAATTCTTGTATCATGCTATAAAATTCTACCGTCACTTTAGGATCCAATCCAGTTACCGGCTCATCGAGCAGCAGCATTTTGGTCGTGGCACATAACGCCCGTGCCAGCATTACCCGCTGCTGCTGCCCGCCGGACAAATTGCGGTAGCATTTATTTCTCAATTCCCATACCGCCATGCTTTTCATATTTTCTTCCGCAATCTTCTTCTCCGTTTTTTGAAAAAAAGGTCTTATTCCACATCTTGACAATGTACCGGACAAGACAATTTCCCAAACGGATGCCGGAAAGTCTTTCTGAACCGCTGTTTGCTGCGGAAGATATCCGATTTCATGAGGCTTCAATCCATCGCCTGTGGAGATTCTTCCGCTCAATGGCTCCATTAAATGCAATAGCGTTTTTATCAATGTACTTTTTCCGGATCCATTTTCTCCTACAACGTATAAATAATTCCCCTTATTCACTTCAAACCGAATATGCTCTGCTATTACTATTCCATCATAGCCAAGCGTCAAATCTTCACAGGTGATATAAGCCATAATGTCCTCCTAATTCAAAGCTTGTTTCAGTATATCCAAGTTATCTTTCATGGCAGATAAATATGAGAATCCGGATTCCGCATCGGAGCTTGTTACCGACTGCAAGGAATTCATAACTAATATCTGCTGATTCTTATCCTTCGTACTGTTTTTAATCGCTTCTGCAATTTGGGAATCGGAACTTTCGATTTTGAGAATGACAGGCAGCTTCATCTCATCAACTTTACCCGCCAGAAAAGCTATGGTCTCAAAGCTGGCTTCCGTCTCCGCGCTGCATCCGGCAAATGCCGCATAGTACTCTATCCCGTAATCATCCGCTAAGTACCGGAAAGGAAAACGATCACCGAATAAAACAGCCTTCCTCATTCCTGACTGAACCGCTGTTTCATATGCGCCATCCATCTCCTGCAACTTTGACACATATGCATTACCATTATCTATATAAACTTGTGCGTTATCCTTATCTATATCAGAAAGTGTTTTTTGAAGCTCATTAACAATGGCCTGTGCATTTTTAAGAGAGAGCCAAACATGTTCATCATATTCAACTTCTTCTGTCTCTTCGTATTCGTGCTCTTCACCGTCTTCGTGCTCGTGTTCTTCTTCCATTCCTTCAATAACCTCCTCCTCTTTTACCCTTTCACCAAGCACTTCCATCAGGTTGATTACCCGCATATTCTTATTGGTCGCCTCTTTTAAAGCATCATCCACCCATTTGTCGGATTCTCCGCCTACATAAATAAACAAATCGCATTCTGCTATTTTGGCAATGTCCTCTGCTGTCGGCTGATAGTTATGCAAATCCGTTCCGTCATCCAACAAAAACGTTACATCAAACTCATTTTTTCTTTCTCCTATAACTTCTTTTACCCAATCACAGGAGGGAAAAGTAGTGCATACTACGCTAAGTTTATTTTCTGTAGACACAGACGTTTGCTTTTCGGCTGTTTTTTCTCCACAGCCCGAAACAAGCCCTATGCACAGCAATAGAGCTAAACTCAAAATTATTATTCTATTGTTTTTCATGATAACCTCCATATTAGAAAAATTGATACACAAATAACACCAATCAATCTTGGTGCGGATACTTTTCTTATATGGTCAATTCAGCAATTCCACTTTTAATGAAATAAGGGTGTTTTTTATGCAAATAGACTTGCCAGGTATTGCATAAGCTTGCGTGAACACGCACAGAGCTATCAATATTGATGATAGCACCGGAATAGTTTTTATACTAGAAATAAAGTGTACGGCTGTCTCTAACTGTATGCAGACGGAACAGTCTTTACCCGAACAGTCATGCTCTGCGTTGGAGACAACATACTCATAAGAAAAAATAAGACATATCAATAAAACCAATATACAAATTATGGAGAATATTCTGTTTCTTAATTTCATCTTGCATACCTCCATTCTTAGTGGCTACCTGCTGTTTCTGCAATCTTTACATTGTCCTGTCAGCACAGATCCTTCGCACTCCAGTACAAATCCGTGATGCCCCAATAAATGTTCGGTAACCTCTTTCATAAAATCACATTCCAAATGAAAAATTTTACCACATACTCTACATTGCATGTGAATGTGTTCTCTGCAATTCGCATTAGGCTCCACATATTGGTACATACAGCTCTCATCTTCAGGAGTTTTATATTTCAGCAATATCCCTGTATCTGTTAATTTATCCAGATTCCTGTATATGGTAGCCAGATTTACCTGTATAGCGTTCTTCTGCATATAAGAATAAACATCGGCGGCACAAAAAACATGTTCCTTGTTGCTCTGCAAATACTTCATAATTGCAGCTTTGGATTTTGTATTGTAATTTTTCTGCATGACCTTTCCTCTTGAAAATGCAAATTATTTGCAGTTTGTATTATATGTTTATACTCCTGCTTTGTCAAGTATTTCACCATATGTTTTACCATATATATCCAAAATACGGCTTATCAAATATCAGACTCCCAGCTTACTTTAAGTATCAGTATCGTTGTAATTAAAGCAGCCATATAGTTGGAGAATAGATTTCCCCAGAATACGGAGTAATAGCTTAAGAATGATTCGGTCACAAGTATAAAAATATAACGAAGCAGCCATACTCTGAGAATGCTCATCACAAGTGTGATTTTCGTCTTACCGAGTCCAATGAAGGCACCCTGTTCTACCATGCAAACGCCAAAGCCTATAACGGAATAAGTATAAATATGAAGCGCTTTGTTCGCCACGGCAAGCACCTGTGCCTCTCTTGTAAATAGCACGGTCAGGTGGGAAGACAACGGTACTACTATGGCAATGAGCAAAGCCGCAGTCACAGCACTGACGATACATCCGATGAGGCAGGAATATTTCGCCCTTTTTACCTGTAACGCGCCGACATTCATGCTTACCATGGTAGTGATTGCCGAAGCGAACGATGAGGGCAGTATAAAGCAGACGGAAGTGATGTTGTTGGCTATTCCCTGTCCGTTTAAGACAATGGAACCGTACTTCTCCACCTCGTTATTGATGAGAAAGAATCCGAGATTTAACATCAGGTTCGAAAGCATGGAAGGGAAACCGATATACAGCAGTTTTTTTATAATCTTTCGATCAAATTTAAATCCCCTCATTTCCAATCTGTCACTGTTTTTCTTAAGAAACAGCTCATAAAACATCCACAAGGTGATTAAAATATTGGAAGCCAAGGAAGCCATTACGGAACCGACAAGTCCCCATGAAAATACGGCTATAAAAAGTGTATTAAACACAATCTTGAGGACTAACATGATAATCATACGTATAAAGGAATCTTCCGGCCTGCCGTTGGCATTTTTAATTGCATTATAGACGGATTCCAAAAAAGAAAAGGGGATTACCAGCGCATTTAAAGATATATATATAAAGACATTATGTGCAATTTCCTCGTTTACATGATCGGACAGTCCAAAGGCTCCCACTACCAGCAAAGGAGCCAACACAATTCCGAGTATAAGTGCAAAAACAATCAGCTGAATCGTAGTCCTTCTGCTTTCCTTAAAATCCCCCCTTCCGTTGGCTTGACCTATAATCGCCATTCCCGCAACACTTAGTCCCTGCGAAAGTGCGGTTGTCATATTTACAACCGGAGTACAATAAGTTACCGCACTTGCTGCGGTCGTGCCTACAATATTATTTAAGAAAAGTCCGTCAATAACAGGTATCAGCGACTGTACTACACCCATCATCAGAGAGGGGACGGATAACATTAAAATGGTAGAAACTACATTTCCTTTTAATATCAAGTCTCTCCTCTGTTCCATATTTTGACTTAAAAAACTTAATTTCATTTTTTACACCTTCGTTTATCTGAATGAATATATAAAATACGGCTCTACCCATAGAAAAAAGCACACTTCTCACACGAGAAATATGCTTTCCATTAAGTTATAAGCACTAAGCTCCCGAGGGGATTCGAACCCCTGACCTACGCATTACGAATGCGTCGCTCTACCAGCTGAGCCACGGAAGCAATCAAGTATCAGTAATCTATGATTGATACCAAATGCTATTATAAAGGCTAATTGCTTTTTTGGCAAGAACGAATTAGCCTTTTTTTAATATTTTTGATTTTATGTCATCTTATGTCTGTTTTTAAGTTTATTGTTTTAACCCGTTTTCTTCCTTTACATATACTTCCATATGCGAAGAAGGTATACTTATTCCGGCTTCATCCAGTGCATATTTGACATTTTCTGTAATTCTCCACTTCCCGGACCAGAAATCTTCCATAGAAAACCAACACCGTATTCCGACATCCACGGAAGCATCTCCTAATTCACTGATATATACGAAATGCTCTTCTTCTTTTAAGACCGCCGTGTCTTCATCCAAAACCTTCTGCAATACTTCTTTCGCCTTCTTTATATCCGAATCGTAAGATATTTTTACAACAATATCCATTCTTCTGTTATCGCATGCCGTTACATTTGTCAGGCTGGAATTGGCAAGAGTGCCGTTCGGAAGTATGATTACTTTATTATCGGCTGTAATCAGCTTCGTGTAGAACAATTCTATCTCCTTCACAATGCCCTCATTCCCTTTTGAATCTTCCTTGATATAATCTCCCACCTTAAAAGGCTTCAACAGCAAGATTAATACTCCTCCGACAAAATTGGACAGACTCCCCTGAATGGCAAGGCCGATCGCCACACCGGCCGAACCGAGTAAAGCCAATATGCTTGCCGCATCCAATCCGAATCCCGATGCGATTGTAATAATCAGCACTGCATACAAAGAAACTTTTAAGAATGAACTTGTAAACTGCACGACGCCGGCATCTACATTTGCCTTGGTCAACGACTTTTTTATAATCCTACGGATTATTTTTATTAATTGCATCCCGATAATCAGAAAAATAATGGAAAGCAATACTCTCGTACCCAAATGCCATGCTTTTTCCGGCAATTCCTGAAGAAACTTCTCGATCAAGCCTATATCAATTTTTTCTTCCGTCATAATAGATGACAAAATCTCCATATACTCCATATCCCTACTTCCTGCGCGTTCTACTTATTTTTGTACGTAGAATTCTCTTTTATTATTTTTTCTTCTTCTATTCGGGCTCTTTCTGCCTCTTTCAGCATCTGTGCGGCGCGCGCTTTTGCTTCCTCCGCTTCTTTCAATGCTTTTTCGGCATCTGCCTGTTTTTCCCGACGTTTCTTTTCTAACGCTGCTATCTTCTCCTGACGTTCTTTCTCCAAAGCCGCTTCTTTTTCTTTGAGGATTCTTTCTTTTTTCCTCTTTGCCGCTTCCTCTTTCTCCGCATCAGTATAAGGAATATAGCTGAATATAGCTACGGACAACGGTGCGCTCACAACCTTTATGGAATATGGTTTCCCGTCAAATTCTTCCTGCTCAGACCCAATCAAACCGCTGTTTATGATACCCGCTCCGCCGAATTCTGCATCGTCCGTATTCAATATTTCCTTATACGTTCCTTCAAAAGCCACCCCGATAGTAAACCTTCTTTTTACATTTGCAAAATTAGCGACTACTACCAACGTCTCTTCCGGTATCTCTGTTTTCCTCATGAACATGAGCAGACAATCGTTGGAGGAAATGCAATTGATCCATTCAAAGCCTTCCCACGATGTGTCATTTTTATAAAGTGCAGGATATAATTTATATAACTTATTCAATGTCTGTACCAGATTATGAATTCCTTTATGGCTGTCATACCGCAAAAGTCCCCATTCCACCTCACGAGCTTCGTTCCACTCATCGAATTCGGCAATATCCTGACCCATAAATAAAAGTTTTTTCCCCGGATGGGTCATCATATAGGCATAGGTCAGCCGCAGATTTGCGAACTTGTCCTTAAGTTCGCCCGGCATTTTCCCTATCATCGTCGACTTTCCATGTACTACTTCATCATGCGAAAAAACAAGCATGAACCGTTCACTGTAAGCATAAATCATGCTGAATGTCAGCTCATTATGATGATAAGCTCTGAAATACGGGTCATATCCAATATACCTAAGATAGTCATTCATCCATCCCATATTCCATTTTATGTCGAAGCCGAGTCCGTTATCCTCTACCTCCCCCGTAACCTTAGGCCATGCAGTGGATTCTTCCGCAATCATAAGGACTCCTTCATTCCGCTTCTTTACAATGGAATTCAAGTGCTTAAGAAATTCAATCGCTTCCAGATTCTCATGTCCGCCGTAAATGTTAGGAATCCACTGTCCGTTGTCCCTTCCGTAATCCAAATACAACATAGAGGCAACCGCATCCATCCGAATGCCGTCCGCATGATATTTTTCTATCCAAAATAGCGCATTGGCAATTAAATAGTTTGACACTTGTGGTCTTCCGTAGTTATAAATGAGTGTCCCCCAATGAGGATGATATCCCTGTCTGGGATCTTGGTGCTCATAGAGACATGTTCCGTCGAAATTGGAGAGTCCGTATGCGTCCCTCGGGAAATGTGCCGGAACCCAATCCAGAATCACGCCGATGCCTGCTTTATGCATCTCATTCATAAAATACATAAAATCCTCATTTGTTCCGTATCTGGCCGTAGGTGCATAATAACCGATTACCTGATATCCCCACGAGCCATCAAAGGGATGTTCCATTACCGGCATCAGTTCTATATGGGTATACTCCATCTTCTTTACATAATCGATAATGAGTGGTGCCAGTTCCCTATAGTTCATATATCCGCCGTCTTCAGCCGTCTTAAAAGAGCCGAGATACAGCTCATAAATACTGATAGGCTTATCTTGTCCTTGCTTTTCTTTTCTGCCCGCAATCCAATCGCCATCTTCCCATTTGAATCTTCCTTTCCCCTCACTCATGCCGCCTCTGATTACAGAAGCCGTATCGGGACGAAGCTGCTGTCCGAATGCGTAGGGATCCGCTTTTAAATAAGTTAATCCACCCTTTATTTTCAACTCGTATTTGTAATTCTGCCCTTCCTTTGCATCGGGAACAAAGATTTCAAAAATCCCGGAACTCCCCATTCGCCGCATCTGATGGATTCTTCCATCCCAGCCGTTAAAGTCTCCGACTGCACTTACACGAACCGCGTTCGGCGCCCATACGGCAAAATAGACGCCGTTTACTCCGTCTATCCGCATCGGATGCGCTCCTAATTTTTCATAAATAGTATAGTGAATGCCGGCCGTAAACTTATCTATATCCTTTTCATCTATCTGTGGAGCAAAATTATAGGCGTCCTTCACCTTTATTAAATTCCCTTCCCCATCCTCCACTATATATTCATATTGCATGGATATTTTTCCCGGTATTAACACCGCAAAAAAGCCTTCTTCATCCGCCATCTCCATTTCATAACTTTTCTTATCCTTTTTATTCTGAAAAAGAACGCTTTTCGCTCCCGGAAAAAAAGCCTGAACAAGTGTGTTGCTTCCTGCCTGATGCGCTCCCAGAATCTTATGCGGATTATCAGATTCCGAATAAATTACAGCCTCTATTTCCGGCCAATTCATCAACTTATACAATTTATTATTCATACAAAAGCCAGGCCTCTCTTTCACGTTAATCTATATACTATTAAATTCTGTGAATAAATAAGCCGCTTCTAAGCTTGGGTTCAAACCACGTGGATTTCGGCGGCATTAACATCCCTGCGTCGGATACTGCAAATAATTCCTCAATAGAAGTAGGATACATTGAAAATGCTATTTTCGCATCTGTATGTACTCTGCGTTCCAATTCCTTGAGCCCTCTGATCCCTCCAACGAAATCGATTCTTTTGTCGGTCTTGGGATCCTCTATCCCGAGTATGGGGCCTAACAACCTGTCCTGTATGACCGTTACATCCAACGCGTCTACCGGGTTAATACTATGGAGCGGCTCCTTTATCTCCAGCCTATACCACGAATCCTCCAGATACATGCCGTAAGTTCCCTTTTTCTCCGGCTTATACGGAGTATCCCCAAGTCTTGTAACGTGAAAACATTTCTCTACCGCTTCCAGATATTCCTCCGTACCGAGTCCGTTCAAATCCTTGACCACACGATTGTAGTCCATAATCATGAGCTGATCGTCGGAAAATAAAACCGAAAGAAAATAGTTGAACTCCTCTTCGCCCGTATAATCCGGATTCTCCTCTCTTCTCTTCATGGAAACCTTTACTGCTGATGCGCACCTGTGATGCCCGTCAGCTATATAAATGCTTTTCACCTCTCTGAATGCTCTTCTTATCCTTTCTACCGCATCTTTACTTTCTATCTTCCATACTTTGTGCACGATGCCGTCAGCAGCCGTAAAGTTGCAAATAGGCTCTTTTTCTCTCATTTTCTTTATTTCTTCATTGATAACCGGATGGGAGCGGTAAGCTAAGAATATCGGTCCGGTCTGTGCTTTACACGCATCCACATGGCGGATACGGTCTATCTCCTTATCTTCTCTCGTATTCTCATGCTTCTTGATTATCCCGTTTACATAGTCATCCACAGATGCACAGGCCGTTATGCCTATTTGCGAACGACCATCCATAATCAATTCATATATATAATAACAGTCCTGGTCATCTTCCATAAGCTCCCTGTCCGCAACCATTTTCCACAGTAACTCATGGGCTTTTTCATACACGCAGTCGGCATAAGTATCTACTTCCTTCCCAAACTGTGTCTCTGCTCTGTCAACCTTTAAAAAAGAAAGAGGTTCTCTCTCCACTTCCCGTTCTGCCTCTTCCCTATTATACACATCATACGGAAGTGCCGCTATGCGTGCTTCCAGTCCTTTCTTTGGTCTGATAGCTTTAAAAGGTTTTACATTTGCCATTCTTTTATCCTCACAAGTATTTTTTATATACAATTATTCTAACAAATTAACCTATACAGCACAAGCGTCAAGTGGTAAAATAAAAATGCTTAAAAATGGAGGAAAAGAATATGACAGCTGAAAATATTAAAATATGGGAGAGAATCAGTAAATATGCGGAAGAAGTTCTGGGAGATATCGACCCGCAGAAAACAAAGATTTCTGTGCAGTTAGATGCTTTAAGGCCGATAATGGAAGAAATTGCCAAAGAGAAAAATATGACACTGGAAGATGTGTTCATCCTTTATATGGATATTGCCAGCGAAGCCAGTGTTCGTGCCGAAGCCGAACTGAAATCCAGGTTAGGAGGAGACGGTTCGCCCATCTGATTTTTTATTTTTGTATTAAAAGGACATATCTGACTTGTTATCTGCGAAATACGGATTCCAAACCTGATATGTCCTTTATACATTATCTCTATTAAGTATGATTACTTCTTTTACTTTACGACCCTTACACGGAATACTCCATCAATCGCTTTCAGCTTGCTTACCATCTCATCCGTTGCCGCATTCTCGAGGTCAATCATCGTATATGCGACTTCCCCCTTTGACTTATTCGTCATGTCGGTAATATTGATGCCTTCGTCACCGAAGCAAGCGGTAAACCTTGTAATCATATTCGCTTTATTCTTATGGAAAATAGCTACACGGCCTGCCTGAGAACATATTCCCATATCACAGTTAGGATAGTTCACACTATTTATAATATTACCGTTTTCAAGGTAATTCATCATTTCCTTTACTGCCATCTTCGCGCAATTATCTTCGGATTCCTCTGTAGATGCCCCAAGATGCGGAATAACGATACAGCCTTCCTGACCTACCGTTATCGTATTGGGGAAGTCCGTAACATACTTTCGCACCTTTCCGGATTTGATTCCCGCAATGACATCCTCTTCATTTGCCAACAGATCCCTCGCAAAATTGAGAAGGACAACGCCGTCTTTCATCTTTGCAATCGCTTCTTTATTGAGCATTCCTCTCGTGCTTTCCACAAGCGGCACATGTATAGAAATAAAATCGCAGTTTTCATAAATCTCATCTACATTCAGAACATGTTTTACGTCACGGCTCAGATTCCATGCAGCATCTACGGATAAATACGGATCATATCCATATACTTCCATGCCCAAATGTCTTGCCACGTTCGCAACTTTAATACCTATTGCGCCAAGGCCTATAAGCCCCAGTTTCTTATCCTGTATCTCCGTACCTGCAAATTTCTTTTTCTCTTTTTCAGCCGTTTTTGCAATATTTTTGTCATTTTTATTTGCTTCTACCCAATTAATACCGCCTACGATGTCGCGGGAAGCAAGAAGCATACCTGCTATTACGAGTTCCTTTACGCCATTGGCATTAGCACCCGGAGTATTGAACACAACAACACCTTTTTCCGCACATTTATCCAACGGAATGTTGTTAACACCTGCTCCTGCTCTCGCCACTGCCAACAACTTATCAGGCAGTTCCATATCGTGCATAGCCGCGCTGCGAACCAAAATTCCGTCAGCATCATTTACATCTTCGGTCTTCTCGTAATTCTCCGTAAATTTGTTTAATCCGACTTCCGCAATCGGATTCAGGCAATAATACTTAAACATCTCTATTCCCATCCTCTCGTTCTTATTCTATCGATACGTCGTTACTCCTTCGGCGTTATCAAGCATTTTTCGCTTCAAATTCTTTCATAAAATCAACGAGTTTTTTTACACCTTCAATAGGCATTGCATTATAAATGCTTGCGCGCATACCGCCAACGCTTCTATGCCCCTTCAAATTTTCGAATCCTGCCTCTTTAGCTTCTTTTACAAATTTGGCATCCAGTTCTTCGTTTCCTGTTACAAAAGGAACATTCATCAGCGAACGGTCTTCCTTTCTCACGGTTCCTTTGAACAGCTTGCTTTCATCGAGAAAGTCATAGAGAATCTTCGCTTTTTTCTCGTTATATTCCTTCATAGCAGTGAGACCGCCCTGTTTCTTCAGCCACTTAAATACCTTTCCGCAAATGTATATGCCATATGCGGGAGGCGTATTATATAAAGAATCTGCGTCCGCATGAATTTTATACTTTAACATGGTAGGTGTGCCCGGTAAGCAATCCTCCGTAATCAAATCCTCTCTGATGATTACGATGACCACTCCCGCAGGTCCGATATTTTTCTGTACGCCGCCATAAATAACACCATATTTACTCACATCCACTGGTTCGGATAAAAAGCAAGAAGATACGTCCGCTACGAGGGTATGCCCTTTGGTATTCGGTAAAGTCTTAAACTTAGTTCCATAAATTGTATTATTTTCACATATATATACATAATCAACATCTTCCGGAATATCTAAATCGGAACAATCCGGGATATAAGAATAAGTCTTGTCTGCGGAAGAAGCGACTGCCATTGCTTCCCCGTATATTTGGGCCTCCTGATAAGCCTTTTTGGCCCACTGTCCGGTTATAATATATGCCGCTTTCCTATTCTTCATCAGATTCATAGGTACCATGGCAAACTGCTGGCTGGCTCCTCCTTGCAAGAACAATACCTTATAATTATCCGGTATATTCATTAGTTCACGCAAATCCGCTTCCGCCTCTTTGATAATCGTATCGTACGCTTTGGAACGGTGGCTCATCTCCATTACGGACATACCTGTTCCCTTATAATCTAACATTTCATCTGCAGCTTCTTTCAATACTTCTTCAGGTAAAACTGCCGGACCTGCTGAAAAATTATAAACTCTGGACACTTCTTTATCCTCCTGTTTTATACATAAAAATCATTTTACATTTATTGCCTGTATTCGTCAACCGTAAGTTGGCTCATTTTTGTATATTTATGCATACGCCCTACCGTCAATAAAACATGACTACCGGTGTTCCAACCTCCACCATTCCATATAGTTCGCTCATCTCGTCATGAGGAGTATTAATACAGCCGTGTGAACCGTTGGTTTTATATATTTCTCCTCCATATTCGCTTCTCCACGTCGCATCGTGTATTCCTATATTCCCTTTTACAGGCATCCAGAAATTCACATGAGCCGCATACCCCGGTCCCCGCAAGATGCGGTTTTCCTGTTTACCATATACATAGTTTACTCCCTCCGGCGTTCCCATTCTTCTTCCTGTATTACCGGTTACAACTGCGGTTTTAAGCTCCGGCTTTCCATTTTTATAATAATACATCATCTGTTCCGTCATATCTATTTCTATATAAGTTTGCCCAATATCATTTTTTCCTTGCTGCCATGCCTTCTGTATGTACTCTGGCGTATGTATTCCGCTTACTTTATCCCTGAACGCTTTTTTTAAATATTCCTTTTCTGCTTCGCGATCCAATTTGTTGCCGTAAATACCGCCTTCAACCATTACGGTTTCTCCTCTGGTCGCCTTAAAGCGCCTGATCCCTCCCACCGTATCGTATTCATCCGCCAGCTTTTCGACAAAATCTTCTATTTTAGAATCATCGACGGCCAGATTTCCCACTTCATCGTAAAGAAAGCTTCCGTCCTCTTCTACAGCTAGCCAGTCGCAAACTACAGACGCATTTACCGGTACTTGCTCATCTCCAAACTTATATATAATTTGACAAGACTGAAAAGCCTTTATTTTTTCCCATAAGTCAAGCGTATTCCGAATCTGCTCCGTCTTAGGCAAGTCTTCGTAACAGCCCTGTTCTTTGAGATACACCTCATCTTCAAAGTTATTAAGCGCTTTCTTTACGGCCGCCTTTGCTTTCTGCTTATTGAATACTCCGGTTCGTTCATCGACCAGTTCATAACCCTGGTAAGTTTTAATTATATAAACATCTCTATCCCTTTGCTCCGTTTGGTCAGCAAAAAGAGGAATGTTTAAAAGTACCTCCTCCAGCTTCTCCGAATCGTAAGAAATAACCGGAATTAAAGTATGCTCCTTGGAAGTTAAAATGTTATCTATCCACAAATATGGATTCTGCTTGTTAAGATATCCCTGAAGCGCTTCTTTGAAATCAAAGGTGAAGTTAATCTCCGCTGCATCTATCCCATAGGAATATCCGTCCTTATCAAAAACTGTCAGACCTTCATACCTGCAGTTTCGCAGCAGTTCCTCATTTACCTCATCCACTGTTTTCCCGGTACAGTAAATGCCATTAATCCATGTACCGTAGCTGAATCCGCCTTTATAATATTTCGCCAGACCCATATAAGCAGCCAGCAACAGGAATATAGTGACCAGCAGCGCAGTACATATGCCTCTTGCCGCTTTTTTATTCGTACCTGATTTCATCATTTCGATTGTGCCAAATCCTTCTCATCAAAAACTTCGTCAATAGCCGATCCTGCCGGCACCATAGGGAATACTTTATCATCTTCTTTAATAATACATTCTATAAGTACCGGTTTCTTGAGGGCAATCGCTTTTTCAATCGCCGGCGCCACTTCTTCTTTACTGGTTACGCGAATCGCCTCACACCCAAGACCTCTTGCCACCATACAGAAATCTACTTTATCGTTCAGAACGGTTTGAGAATAACGACCTTCATAAAATAAAGTCTGCCACTGACGGACCATACCGAGAACATGATTGTTAATTACTATCTGAATAATAGGGATATCATATCTGCTTGCAGTAGCGAGCTCGTTCATATTCATGCGGAAGCATCCGTCCCCTGCAATGTTCACACAAATCTTATCAGGCATTCCCACCTTTGCACCAATACACGCACCTAGACCGTATCCCATCGTTCCTAAGCCTCCCGAGCTTAAGAAGGTTCTCGGCCTGGAATACATATAGTACTGTGCCGCCCACATCTGATGCTGCCCTACGTCCGTGCTGATAATCGCATCACCTTTTGTAACACGATCAAGTTCCTCAATAATAAAGGGACAGGACAAACCGTTTTTATTATAATTAAGCGGATATTTTTCTTTCAGCTCCTGTATATACGAAACCCATTCTTTATGTTCCAGCTGCGGCATTCTTTTATTGATTACGGATAATACTTCTTTCAAGTCGCCGACAATAGAGGCTTCTGTCTTAATATTTTTATTAATCTCCGCCGCATCGATATCTATCTGCAATACCTTAGCATCACTGGCGAATTTATTAGGATTGCCTACCACGCGGTCTGAAAACCTAGCCCCCAGCGCCACCAGCAAAT
This sequence comes from Clostridiales bacterium, assembly GCA_012520655.1. Taxonomy (GTDB): domain Bacteria; phylum Bacillota; class Clostridia; order Lachnospirales; family Lachnospiraceae; genus Kineothrix. The sequence continues at coordinate 42,030 of JAAYNW010000055.1, forward strand.
CGCACTTACTGACTCCCAGGTTCGAAGTCTTCGTTCCATGCATACCTATCATTCCTGTATAAAGAGGGTCATGTCCGTCAAAGGCTCCTTTTCCCATAAGCGTATCGCAAACCGGCGCATCCAGCTTTTTGGCAAATTCCATCACTTCTGAACAAGCATCGGAAATAATCGTCCCGCCGCCTACATATATATATGGCTTCTTCGATTCCATTATGAGCTTTAATGCTTTATCGATATTCTCTTCCGTATAATGTTGATGTAACGGTTCCTGTTCTGGCACAACCGGCTCATATTCGCATAAAGCAGCCGTTACATCCTTCGTAATGTCCACCAAGACCGGTCCGGGTCTGCCGCTCTTTGCAATCTTAAATGCTTTGCGCAACGTATCAGCCAATATGTTGATATCCTTTACAATATAGCCATGCTTTGTAATCGGCATCGTCACGCCGGCAATATCCACTTCCTGAAAGGAATCTTTTCCGAGAAGAGGAAGCGTCACATTGCAAGTAATCGCCACCATCGGCACGGAATCCATCTGTGCCGTTGCGATTCCCGTCACCAGATTCGTTGCCCCGGGACCGCTCGTCGCCAAACATACCCCTGTCTTTCCAGTCGCTCTCGCATATCCGTCTGCCGCATGGGCCGCCCCCTGCTCGTGAGACGTTAAAATATGTTTTATTTCCTTACTGTGTTTATACAGCGCGTCATATACATTTAAAATAGTTCCACCCGGATAACCGAAAACGGTATCCACCCCTTGTTCTTTTAAACATTCTATTACAATTTCCGCACCTGTAAGCTGCATCTATTTTTCCTCCATATGTCCGGATTCTATCACATTTACTGCCGCACCGGCCGTTCCTCTTGCTTATTTCTTAGGTATTTCCAGTATAGCTCCTCTGTTTCCGCTAGTTACCATTTCTCTGTAGCGTGACAAGTATCCCGTTGTTACTTTAGGTTCTCTCGGCTGCCAGAGAGATCTCCTTTTAGCAAGTTCCTCATCGGAGACCTTCATGTTAATGGTATTTTCCGGTATATTGATGCTGATGATATCTCCCTCTTCCACCAAAGCAATAGGACCGCCTACCGCTGCTTCCGGAGATACGTGACCGATAGAAGCTCCTCTGGAGGCTCCCGAAAAACGTCCGTCGGTAATGAGCGCCACACTGGAGCCCAACCCCATACCCGCAATTGCGGAAGTAGGATTCAGCATCTCGCGCATACCCGGTCCTCCTTTCGGTCCCTCGTAGCGGATAACTACAACGTCTCCCGCAACAATCTTACCGCCTTTGATAGCATCAATCGCATCTTCTTCACAATCGAACACTCTTGCCGGCCCTTCATGTACCATCATTTCCGGTACCACTGCCGAACGCTTTACAACGCAGGAGTCAGGTGCCAGATTTCCCTTGAGCACGGCAATACCTCCCGTCTTACTGTAAGGATTGTCAATCGGCCTTATAACCTCGGGATCTCTATTTATGCAGCCCGCAATATTTTCACCGACTGTCTTGCCGGTTGCCGTAATCAGATCCGTATATAATAGATTTTTCTTGTTTAATTCGTTCATTACTGCATAAACACCGCCTGCCTCATTCAAGTCTTCCATATAGGTAGGCCCTGCCGGAGCCAGATGACAAAGGTTCGGGGTCTCTGCCGAAAGCTTATTTGCTATGTCCACGTTTAAATCTACTCCCGCTTCATACGCAATTGCAGGCAGGTGTAGCATGGAGTTCGTGGAGCAGCCTAATGCCATATCCATGCGAAGGGCATTAATAAATGCTTTTTCCGTCATAATGTCGCGGGGTTTGATATCTCTCTCCACTAATTCCATAATCTTCATGCCGGCATGCTTTGCCAGACGAATCCTCTCGGAATATACTGCCGGAATCGTGCCGTTTCCTTTCAGCCCCATTCCCAGAACTTCGGTCAGACAGTTCATGGAATTAGCCGTATACATACCGGAACAGGAACCGCAAGTCGGACAGACTTTCTCCTCAAATTCAGAAAGTTCTTCTAGCGACATCGTTCCTGCTGCAACGCTTCCTACCGCTTCGAACATAGCGGAAAGACTTTTCTTTTCTCCTTTTACACGGCCTGCGAGCATCGGACCGCCGGACACAAATACCGTCGGAATATTAAGCCTGGCTGCCGCCATCAAGAGACCAGGAACATTCTTATCGCAATTGGGAACCATAACGAGTCCGTCAAAACCATGAGCCATCGCTACAGCTTCCGTACTGTCCGCAATTAAATCTCTTGTAACGAGAGAATATTTCATACCGATATGTCCCATAGCAATGCCGTCACAAACTGCGATAGCAGGGAATACCACCGGCATTCCTCCTGCCATTGCCACTCCCATTTTAACAGCTTCGACAATTTTATCCAGATTCATATGCCCCGGAACAATCTCATTATAAGAGCTTACAATACCGATCATCGGCCGTCTTCTTTCTTCTTCAGTGTAACCGAGCGCATTAAATAAACTTCTGTGCGGTGCTTGCTGAGTACCTGCTTTAACGGAATCACTTTTCATATTCATCTCTCCTATCTCTATTTTAAACATTGTAGTATCATTTCTTCATCGGTAACATCATGCTAGCATCAAGTGTTTTAGCTTATCCTCTCCACAAGCAGATCTCCCATTTCCGTACAAGTTACTTGCATGCAGCCGGCCGACATAATATCTACCGTACGGTATCCTTCTTTCAATACCTGCTTTACCGCCGTCTCCACCGCATCTGCCTCTTTATCCAAATCGAAGGAATATCTGAGCATCATGGCCGCCGATAAAACAGTAGCTATCGGATTTGCAATATTCTTTCCTGCAATATCCGGAGCAGAACCGTGACTCGGCTCATAGAGACCGAATCTGGTATCGTTCAAGGATGCCGATGCCAGCATGCCGATAGAACCGGTCACCATGCTCGCTTCATCCGAAAGGATGTCTCCAAACATATTTTCTGTAAGAATAACATCGAACTGCGCCGGGTTTTTTACAAGCTGCATCGCGCAATTATCCACCAGCATATGTTCCAAAACAACCTCCGGATAATCTTTCGCCACTTCCTCTACCACGCTTCTCCAAAGTCTGGAGGAATCCAGCACGTTTGCTTTATCCACACTGGTTACCTTTTTACGTCTCTTCATCGCGATGTCAAAGCCTTTTATCGCAATACGACGAATCTCATTCTCATCATAAACAAGCGTATCTGTCGCCTTCCGGACCCCGTTTTCCTCCACGGTTTTTCTTTCTCCGAAATAAAGACCTCCTGTAAGCTCGCGCATAATCATAATATCGAAGCCCTTCGAGCTGATTTCTTCTCTCAAAGGACATGCCTTTGCAAGTTCTTCATATAAAACAGCCGGTCTTAAATTAGCAAAAAGATTCAGCGCTTTTCTAATAGAAAGAAGCCCCGCTTCCGGCCTTAAATTCGGCGGCAGCTGATACCAAGGAGAAGTTGTCGTGTCGCCGCCTATGGAACCCATCAATACTGCATCGGCCGCCTTTGCAGTTTCCACAGCCTCTTCCGTAAGTGGAACTCCGTGTACATCGATGGATGCTCCTCCCATTAATATATCCGTATATTTTATTCGATGCACATAGCAATCTGCCACTTTACCCAGAACTTTTTTTGCTTCCGCAACAATTTCCGGTCCGATACCGTCGCCGGGAATACATGTAATCTTTAATTCCATAACAATCTCCACTCCCTTAATTTCATTCTTTGCCGTAGTACAGTGCAAAAGCCTACTTATCTCATAATATATTAAAATATAGCAACTTTCAACCCC
>JAAYNW010000056.1 GCA_012520655.1 Clostridiales bacterium
ATCGATAAATAAGTGGGGTTCCTGCGAAAGATTAATATATTTTTCGCCGACTTTAACGGTAGGCTTGGATAATTTGTGTTGATTGATATATACAACTTTCCCTACTTCTCCGTTCGTGAGACGAACATCGTGCAATAGATAAGTGTCTACGATATTCTCGAGGAAGGTGAGGATATACTTCGAGTCATATTTCTGGAAGCCTTCATTTTCAAAGGTTTGGATTACTTTAAAAGGACATAAGGGACCGCGGTAAACGCGAGCGCTCGTCATCGCATCGTACACGTCGGCAATTGCTAATATTTTAGCAAAAGGATCGATATCGGGAGACGTAAGCCCCGAAGGATAACCGGAACCGTCACAACGTTCATGATGCATTAACACCGCATTTTTGATATGTGTACTGATGGGACTGTTCTCAATCATTTTGTAGGATTCCACAGGATGTGTCTTGACGACGTTGAATTCCCACGCGGTGAGTTTCCCGGGTTTTTTAAGAATTCTTTCCGGCATTTTAATCTTACCGATATCGTGCAGAAGTCCGCTGAGCGTAGCAATGCGGATTTCCTCTTCGTTCATACGCAGCCAGTGCGCAAAAACATTGCATATCAAACCGACATTCATGCAATGTACATAAGTAACGTCATCCAGTTGCCGCATACAGTGAAGCATATCGAATACGTTGACATATTTATTATCGGAAGAAAGCAAAGAGAGCGCGTGCTCAATTAATTGCTCGGGATCCAACTCTCCTTCTTCCTCTATAAAGTTAGTAATTACATCTTTGAAATGATCTGTTTCTTTATTGAAGTCTTCCTGGAAATGCTGGAACTCAGGAGTCTTCTTCAGACGCTCCGAATAAGAAGTGTCTTCCTCCATATGAGTCTCAGGCGTTTCGATGACTTCATCTTCTATCTTTACATTTATAATAGAATAAAACTCTAATTTCGTAATTGCCTTATCAGTAAGTATCAGACCCTTGGGCAGAATTAATGTATTATTATAACTATATACATCCTCAGCCGTTATCATTCCTGGTATCAACGCTGCTGTCGCTACTCTCCTCATACATCCCCTCCAATAAATACAAAACTTTACCCCGATATAGTTTGCCGTTAATCCGCAAATACTATAGAAATTATAGGATTTTTGCGGAATATTGTCAATAAAATACATTGACAAAATAAGAAAACTATTGTATTTTAAAAAAAGATATGAAAATTCTATATTGTAGTGAATCTCTTATTCAGAGTGGTGGAGGTACATAGGACCTATGAAGCCACGGCAACCCCGGTAACGGAAGGTGCCTACCTGAGCGAGTTAACTGTCGGAGAACGGCGGATCGAACGATAAGAGGATTTGATTATCGATTATCGAGTCCGCTTCTTGTAAGCGGACATTTTTATATTATAGGAGAATGACTTTCTTATAGTATAAAGGCCCGGGCAAGATGCGCACTTGCTTTTGCGGGCGGATGCATGAACGAAATACATTATAAGGAGGAAATGAAATGGAGAAATTTTTATTTACTTCGGAGTCAGTTACAGAAGGACATCCGGACAAAGTCTGCGATGCAATTTCAGATGCGGTACTCGACGCATTGATGGAGAAAGACCCTATGAGCCGTGTTGCCTGTGAAGTAGCAACATGTACCGGATTTGTATTGGTAACGGGAGAAATTACGACCAACGCATATGTAGATATACAGAAAATAGCACGTGATACGATTAAAGAAATCGGTTATACAAAATCGGAATATGGGTTCGACGGCAATACCTGTGCAGTATTGGTTGCAATTGATGAGCAGTCTTCCGACATAGCAATGGGTGTCGACAAAGCGTTCGAGGCGAAGTATGAGGACTCTGCGGAAAAGAAAATGACCGATGATGAAATCGAAGCCATCGGAGCCGGAGATCAGGGAATGATGTTCGGTTATGCGACGAACGAGACGGAAGAATATATGCCGTACTCCATCTCCCTCGCACACAAGTTAGTACGTCAGCTTACAAAGGTGCGTAAAGACGGAACATTGAAATATTTGAGACCGGACGGAAAGAGCCAGGTATCCGTAGAGTACGATAAGGACGGAAAACCTCTGCGTCTGGAAGCTGTTGTATTATCCACACAGCACGATGAAGATGTGACGCAGGAACAGATTCATGAAGATATTAAGAAATATGTTTTTGAGCCGGTTCTTCCGGAGGAATTAATCGATGCAGATACGAAGTTCTTCATCAATCCGACGGGACGTTTTGTTATCGGAGGACCTCACGGCGATGCAGGACTTACGGGTCGTAAGATCATCGTAGATACCTATGGCGGATATGCACGTCACGGCGGCGGTGCTTTTTCCGGCAAAGACTGCACGAAGGTAGATCGTTCCGCCGCCTATGCGGCTCGTTATGTAGCGAAAAATATTGTAGCGTCAGGCATTGCTGAAAAATGTGAGATTCAGCTTTCCTATGCGATTGGTGTGGCACAGCCTACTTCCATCATGGTGGATACTTTCGGAACAGGTAAGCTTGAAGACGGCAAGCTGATTGAAATTATTCGTGAGAACTTCGATCTTCGTCCGGCGGGAATCATTAAGATGCTGGATCTTCGCCGCCCGATTTACAGGCAGACCGCTGCATACGGACACTTTGGGCGTAACGATTTGGATTTGCCTTGGGAGAAGTTGGACAAGGTGGAAGTGCTTAAGAAATATTTATAATA
>JAAYNW010000057.1 GCA_012520655.1 Clostridiales bacterium
ATGAAAATCCAGCAGACAATCTGTAACGGAGCACCGTTTTATGTATTAGGACCATTGGTAACGGATATCGCACCTGGTTATGACCATATCACAGCAGCAATCGGAGGCGCAATTGCAGCTTCAGCAGGTGCGGCCTTTTTATGCTATGTGACCCCTGCGGAACACCTGGCACTGCCGAATCTAGAGGATGTAAAGCAGGGCATCATTGCTTCAAAGATAGCTGCCCATGCAGCAGACATTGCAAAGGGTGTTAGAGGGGCAAGGGAGATTGACGACAGAATGGCGGATGCAAGAAAAGAGCTTGACTGGGAGACACAGTGGGAATGTGCCATAGACCCGGAAACGGCAAAAACAATTCGTGCGGATAGAAAGCCTGAGCATGAAGATACCTGTTCGATGTGCGGAAAGTTCTGTGCCGTAAGGAGCATGAATAAGGCACTTGCAGGAGAGCTTATTGATATTTTGTAGTTACGGATTTGTTTAAGGCAACTCCTAATCCATAAAATAAATTTACGAGGTGAATGTTGTGAAGAAAGCTGTATTATATATACATGGAAAAGGTGGTAATGCGGAAGAAGCAGAGCATTACAAACCAATCTGTAATGAATATGATGTATTTGGTTTGGACTATAAAGCAGATACACCGTGGGAAACTAGAGAAGAAATTTTGGTTGAATATGAGAGCTTGTATGAAAAGTATGACTCTGTTTTGATTATTGCAAACAGTATCGGTGCTTACTTCGCTATGAACGCGTTGTCGGATAAAGAGATAGAAAGAGCATTCTTTATCTCTCCGATTGTAAACATGGAGAAGCTTATTACTGATATGATGCTGTGGGCTAATGTGACAGAGCAAGAGCTTCAAGATAAACAGGAGATTGAGACATCATTCGGAGAAACGTTATCTTGGAAATATCTCAGATATGTTAGAGAAAATCCTATTGTATGGAATATAACAACAGATATTTTGTATGCAGGAAATGATAATTTAACTTCCTATGAGACAATGACTACATTTGCAAAAGAGACTAATTCTTCATTGAAGATTATGGAAAATGGTGAACATTGGTTCCACACAGAGGAACAGCTCGCATTTCTCGATCATTGGTTAATGAGCTTAATCTAACAAGTGAGTCTTTATGATTCCGAGCCGTATAGAGCAAGGATATTCAACTGATATCGTGGTGGTAAAAGATTGGTTTTTCCAACCTTTTGCCACCGTTAAGTTTAATTTTATATCAGGTTCATGCCTTAAAATTATATTTTGATTCTATCATATAAAAAGTTGTGGCAGTATTGCTGGTAATTTTTACGTTCTACAAAAGCGAGAGTAGCCATGGCAAGGTTAGCCGCCATGTTTTGGTTAAGCTTACTTCCTAATAAACGATCAGCCAAACGTGGAAAACCCAAATGCCCATATTGTGACATTTTTGAAATAACACATGCTGAGGACATCATTTCATGTTCACTTATTTCTATATCAGGTAGAACGTGATAACAGTTTTTAACAAGCTCCGAAGCAATATCCAACATGTTTGAAGTTTCAATCCAACCCGCATGAAAATCATTCGGATATCGTTGTTCTATTTCAATAACAGACTTTGGGACTTCAGAATTTATACCGAGCTCGTCCGCGGAGAAGATTGTTCCCATCGGGGAAATAGAGCATACTCCATGTACGGTGTTGACTTCGTCGCAGGCTCGTTCGACAGCAATCAGGTGAACCGGATCGGCATGGGATGCAATCAAAACTGTGTGCTTAATGCCCCAAGACACAACATTTTCTAACAATTCTTTTACGATCAATTTGACGGTTTGAGGTTTGTAATAGATGTTTCCATAGAAACCGGTGGCTCCCGCGCAAGCTACCGGTAATGGCGGCATAGAAAGGAACGTAAAGTCCGGCAGTCTCTCTGAGAGTAAAGCAATCGCGTTTTTTCTCCAATACTCTCCTTCAAAAATATCGGTACCGAGCGGAAGATGATGACTGTGTTCTTCTACCGGAGCGATGGTTTGAAACAAAACTGTTTTTTCTTTGTCCATTTCATGAAGCTCAACCCATGTTATATCTGTAATATTTTTTATGACGCTCATCTTTATTTTTCCTCTCTTTCATAGGTGCTGACCGGATAATACACTTCGATTTCAATACTGTTGGGATTAAAAAAAGCCTGCTTGCCTGTTTTGATTTTTTCAAAAGGATCTCCGATAATTTCATAATTATTTATAGCGACCCAGTCCACAATTGCAGCATGTGCCTTTCCTGATTGACTGAAAGAACCCATGTGCAGCGTTCGTGCATAAATTCCGGATTCGATCCTTCGCGTTGAAAAAGTGTCCGATTCAAAGGCATTTTTGACGGGTATGCAGACTTCGAGATCCCATGATTCTTCCGGAGAGTTATTGTCCGAATTATGATAAATAATCCTGTGGGTATCGGTGGGTTCAAGAGAATATTGCCCTGTATATTCGTAAGCTTTACCGATTAGTCTTCCGACATCAGCTATGCTGATCAGATCACGGCAGCAAATTGCATTTTCAGCCTGAAGAGACACAATATCAACAAAGTATTTTTCTTGTTGGTTATCCTGTAATTTTTCACTGGATTGCATAAGCTGAATCTTTTGTTCCAGCATATCGAGAATCTGCCTTTGGGACTGAATATTATGCTCCAGCTCCTTATGTTTTTGCTTAAGAATTTCACAGAATGACTTATCATCAACCTTGTTTTTTACACTTTTGATTTCTTCCAAAGAAAAACCATAGGATTTCATTTCATTGATAAACAGAAGTTCCGAAACCTTATCCAATGAATAATAATGATATCTGTTCTCATCAATAAAATCAGGCTTCAAAAGCTCCAATTCTTCGTAAAGCCGTAATGCTTTTAAAGTGGTTTTACTAATCAACGCAAACTGACCTCTTGTATACATATTTTTTCCTCCTAAAATAATCCCAATTAACTTTATAACCAATCATAAAGGTTGCCCAAAGGACAATGTCAAGTATTTTATTTATTTTTTTAATTTTATTATTTAACCACCTATCTGATAAGTGACTTAAATTGGTAAGAGTATATGTAGTGGCAGTATAGAAATCAAACAAAATCAGGATGACTTTTTCTTATATATCATGTAATATTAATCATAGGGAAAAAAATATTATAGCAAAAGGCACTCAGCTTTACCTTTGGATACTATCTGTCATGTAAAAAATTGTGTAAAAGTGAAAACATATGTGAGGCTTGAAACTGGTGAAGGATTGTTTCAGGACAAAATTCGTATAATAATATCAAAGGTTTCCATTTAAACGGCAATATTCGCTGATTGATGGAAGCCTTATTTTCAATGTGTCTCCTTGCAGAGAAGAATATAAATTTTGTGTTAGTTAGAAAAGAGGAATATACAATGGATGATAAAGACATAGTACTTTTTGAGAAAATGCCGGTGACAAAAGCAGTATTATTACTTGTTATTCCGACTGTTATCAGCCAGTTGATTACTGTTTTATACAATATGGCGGATACCTTTTTTATCGGGCATACAGGTAATCCCAATCAGGTTGCTGCCGCTAATCTATGTATGCCGATGTTCTTTTTACTGACCGGGATTGCAAACCTGTTTGGGATAGGAGGGTCAAGCGAATATAATCCTTAATCCGATTTTTATATTTCCACTGAATATGCAAGTTGCGGGCGCTGCATTAGCTACAATGATTTCAAATCTTGTGGCTGCTATATATTTTTTTATTTCAAGAAAACGCGGTCATACGGTATTTTCCAGTCAATGGGCAAGAAAATTCAACCGTTATTTTTATCACTTTTAAGAAAGGGTGGTTTTGATATCCCGTTTATGTTTATTATGAATGAACACTTAGGTGTGAAGGGGATTGTGTGGGCTACCCCGATAGCAGACTTCGGAGCAATGGTTGTTTCAATTCTGCTCTTTATTCCTGTATGGAAAACATTATTTATGCATAAAAGATAAATTTCAATGTAAAAAGCTATGTGAAAAAAACCGGAATATATATATTCTATAGGGAAAGGAAGGAATATTATAGCATATGAATAACTCGTATCGATTCTTTGAAAATAGGGAGTGCCGGTATTTTCCTTGCCATAAAGAATTAGAGGAATTTAATTGTTTATTTTGTTATTGTCCGCTGTACAATATGGAGAATTGTCCCGGGAATCCCAGTTTCCTTGAGAAGAACGGGAAAAAGATTAAGGCATGTACAGACTGTACATTTCCCCATCGGCCGGAAAATTATGATGTGGTTGTAAGAATTTTGAAAAATAAATATTAAATCCCGTTCCATTGTAAGCGAGTTTTTTTGTTTAGCATAGGGGTAATATTGTGGAACGGATTGATACATATATGGGTATCAGTCAAAAGCCGTAAAGAAACCGAACGATATTGTGAAAATTACTATTACAGAAAGAATGGAGTGAGAATTTATGTGGGAATGTCCGAAATGCGGCCGTGAGTTAAAAAAAATACAGCAAGATCATTTTTGCGTAAAGCCAAACAGTATTGACGAATACATCGTCGCACAGCCGGAAGCTGTACAGCCGATGCTGCAAAGAATTCGTGAAACCATCCGCGCTGTTGCGCCGGAATCCGTAGAGAAAATCTCATGGAGCATGCCGACGTTTTGGCAGGGCGAGAATCTTATTCATTTTGCTGCGTTTAAAAAGCACATTGGGCTGTACCCCGGTGGCGAAGCTACATCAGAATTTGCTGAGCGGCTTGCAGGCTATAAGACAAGTAAAGGTGCGATTCAGCTACCGCTTGATAAACCCATTGATTATGAACTCATCGCCGAAATTGTGCGGTGGAGAGTAAAACAGGTGAAGGAAAGTGACCAGAATGATTGAGATTTACTATATTGAGGATGATGTGAATATTGCGCAAGTTGTTAAAGAGTATCTGGAACAGAAGAATTTCATTGTTTCTGTATTTTCAACGATTGCAGATGCGAAAGCAGCTTTGAGGAATCATATACCTGGGATAGTTTTGGTGGATTGGAACATGCCTGATGGACAGGGGGATACGCTTTGCCGGTGGATGCGCTCTAATTGGAAAGAACTGCTGATTATTTTTCTGACTGTCCGGGATGACACCCGTGATATCGTTTCCGGTTTCCAGAATGGTGCAGATGATTATGTGGTAAAACCCTTTGAACTTGAAGTTTTGTATTCTCGTATTTTGGCATTGCTTCGTAGGTCGGGAAATATCTCCGAAAGGTACCTTTCTTGTGGTGGTATTTCTCTTGATCAGGGTCGGATGATGGTTTTTTTGGACGAAGAAGAAATCAATTTGAGTAAAGCGGAATATCAACTGCTTTTGCTTTTGATGATAAATAAAGGTAAAACGATTACCAGAGAACGCTTGCTTGAACAGATATGGGATAATAATGGAAACTATGTGAACAACAATACGCTGACTGTTACTATGAAGCGCTTGCGGGAAAAGCTGCATCAGCCTTCTTGCTTGAAAACGATACGGAGCTTTGGATACCGCATGGAGGATGCCGTATGAACAGAAGGAAAGATTCAGGTATGACAGTCATATTTGTATTGGCTGTCAGTCTGATTGCTGCCTCTCTTACGGCCGTACTCCTTGCAATTTATTATAGCTATTTGCAATTTCGGATGTTAGGCAGTATTTGCCGGCAGATTATGGAGAGGCAGCCGGAAACAAAGCAGATAATAATGGAGGTTTTGAAAGGATACAAAGAACGACCGGCAGCGCAGTCTGAAGAAAACATCCTTGAGACCTTCGGTTACCGGCTGGTTGATTTCGTAGAATTTACGAAGGTAAATATTTTCTGTTTTGCCGGAGTTTGCTTTGTAATCGGCGTATTCCTATTTCTGCTTGTTTTTTGGTATTGGCATAGAAAGAAAATTATACGTATAAAAGCATTGACTGATTATCTGGAGAAAGTGAATACCGGAGTTCAGGGTCTGCTTCTGGAGGCTCCTGAAGATGAATTATCCAGATTACAGGACGAGATGTATAAAACTGTGACCACCCTATACCAAACAAGGGATGCTGCGCTGGAAGCAAAAAGCAATTTCGCAGATAATCTCTACAATATAGCTCACCAACTCAAAACACCGATTACCGCAATCTCTCTTTCGACACAGATGATGAAAGAGAAGCCTTCCCCGGAATACCCGGTGCAAATACAGAAACAGTTGAAGAGGCTCACACATCTTGAGGAAGCGCTATTGCTTTTGTCCCGCATTGACGCAGGAACACTTACGCTAGAGCCGGCTAAGGTAGATGTGTTCACGGTTCTTACGCTGGCTTACGATAATTTGCAGGAATTGTTTATACAGGCAGGAGTTTTGATGGATATTCCGGAAATGGGAGAAATCGAAATAACTGCAGATTTGGACTGGACGATGGAAGCGATTATGAATTTGCTTAAAAATTGCATGGAGCATACTGCTGCTGGAACTACGGTTCACTGTTCTTATGAGAAAAATCCTCTGTATGCGCAAATAAGGATATGGGATGAAGGACAAGGATTTGAAAAAGAGGATATTCCGCATATCTTTGAACGCTTCTATCGGGGGAAGAATGCCCGGGATGGCGGTATTGGAATAGGTCTTCCCCTTGCAAAAGCAATTATTGAAATGCAGAATGGCATGGTTAGCGCCTTTAATCTACCTAATGGAGGGGCCTGCTTTGAAATCCGTATTTACAGTCACTAAGATGTCACTTTACTATGCTATGATGAAATTGATCAAATTCTGAACAATAAAAGAATAACATCATAGGAGGTTTGCAATGGAAATACTCAAATGCAACGGCGTGGAAAAGATATATGGAAAAGGCAGTAATCAGGTCGTAGCTCTTGGTGGAATTAACCTTTCCGTCGAGAAAGGAGAATTTGCGGCTATTATCGGTACATCGGGTTCGGGTAAATCAACTCTCCTACACATTTTAGGCAGTGTTGATAAAGCCTCGAAAGGAACTGTAATTGTAGATGGTGTAGATATCGGAAAACTGAACGCCACCGATGCTGCTATTTTCAGAAGAAGAAAAGTCGGGCTGGTTTACCAGTTCAATAATCTGATTCCTACTTTGACGGTTGAAAAGAATATCCTTATGCCTATGCTTCTGGATGAAAGAAAGCCGGTCAAGGAATACTTCGAGAATATTGTCAGCATTCTGGGGATTAGTGATAAATTGGAGGCTTTGCCGCACCAGCTTTCCGGTGGACAGCAGCAGCGTGTTGCAATTGGCCGAGCCTTGATTTATCGTCCTGCGCTTCTGCTGGCAGATGAACCAACAGGGAACCTTGACCAGAAAAATTCTAAAGAAATTGTTGACCTCTTAAAGCTATCCAACCGTAACCTGAAACAGACAATCCTGCTAATCACCCATGATGAAAAGATTGCGCTGGAAGCGGATCGTATTATAACGATAGAGGATGGACGGATCATCAATGATCAGAAGCGGAGGTAATCGATATGTGGAAGAATTATTCAGTAAGCTTCATTAAAAAGAACCGAGCGTCCAGTATATCAATTATGGTGGCAGTGCTCATCGCCAGCCTGTTTTTGTCATTTTTATGCAGCGCGTATTACAATGGCTGGATATATGAGGTAGAACGAATTGTTTTGGAAGAAGGGGATTGGCAGGGGCGTATTGTCGGAGAGATAGACAATGAAGATTTGAACACGATACGGAATTTTCCTAATGTGGAAAGGGTAATTGTCAACGAGGAGCTATCCGGAGAACAGGAAACAGTAGTCGATGTTTACTTTCATAACATGAGAACAATTTTTCAGGATATGCCATTGATTATAAGCGAACTGGGCATAGAGGAAAATGCAGCCTCATACCATTTACTGCTTTTGTCCAGGTTCTTGATTCATGATCCGCAGGACGAGGAGCCGCCGCTGTTAATCACGTTTTATTTGATTGTGTTGGTAATTGTTTCTCTTTCCTTAGTTTTAATTATTCATAATTCCTTTGCGGTGTCCATGCATGCAAGGATTCACCAGTTTGGAATTTTTTCCAGCATAGGAGCCACACCGAAACAAATCAGGGCTTGCCTGATGCAGGAAGCAGCTGTGCTTTGTGCGGGGCCGATTCTGCTTGGCAGTTTGCTGGGTATTGCTATCAGCTATGGTGTAATACAAGCGGTAAACGTTACTGCAGCGAATGTATCGGGACGACATGAGGCTGTTTGGGTGTATCATCCGCTTATATTTGTGGTCACCATTCTGGTATCTGTTTTGACAGTACTTTTTTCTGTATGGATTCCGGTAAAAAAGTTAAGTCGGCTGACTCCATTGGAAGCCATTCGCAATACGGATGGATTGCAGTTGAAAAGGAAAAGAAATTCTCGAATGCTGTCATTGCTTTTCGGGATGGAAGGGGAACTGGCGGGCAATGCGCTGAAAGCGCAGCAAAAGGCTTTGCGTACATCGACATTGTCTTTGACTCTTTCTTTTCTTGGGTTTGCGATGATACTATGCTTTTTGTCCCTTTCGGACATCAGCACAAGACATACCTATTTTGAAAGATACCAGGATGTATGGGATGTAATGGTAACCGTTAAAGATACAAAGATAGAGGATTTCGGCCGGACGGAGGAGTTACGTGAACTGGAAGGAGTACGAGACTTAATTGTGTACCAGAAAGCGGTGGGAGTAAGCCCCATTCCGGAGAATTGGCAAAGTGAGGAATTGACTGCACTCGGCGGTTTGAGAGCGCTTGTAGGGGCTACTGCATCCGATGGTGAAGGTACTTGGTTGGCAAAGGCACCGATTGTTGTTTTGGATGATGCAGGATTTATAAAGTATTGTGAACAAATCGGTGTAACGTCCCGGTTGGATGGGACGGTCATGTTGAATCAAATCTGGGACAGTTTGAATAGTAATTTCCGTTATCCCAAATATATTCCTTATGTGAAAGAGAATCAGGAAACTATTGTCTTGCAGAATACGGGGAAATGGGAAGAAATAACCGAGCTTCCCGTGCTCGCCTACACCCGGGAAGCTCCTGTTTTGCGTGAAGAATATGACAATTATGCATTAGTACAATTTATCCCCCTATCGTTATGGAAGAAAATAGCGGGGCAGATAGAAGACGTTCAGGCTGATACTTATATCCGAGTACTTGCCGGAGAAGAGGCTACACTTACAGAATTGAATGCGCTGGAGGAAGACATATCGAGACTTGTTGGTCAGGAGCATGAAATTGTAAGCGAGAACAGGATTAAGGAGAAGATTTCAAATGATGATATGATAAAAGGCTTTAAGCTGATGATTGGTGCATTTTGCTCCTTGCTTGCGTTTATCGGATTGGCCAATGTGTTTTCCAATGCACTTGGGTTCCTGAATCAAAGAAAACGGGAATTTGCTCAATATATGTCAGTGGGCCTGACACCGGCGGGTATGCGGAAAATGTTTTGTATTGAAGCGCTGGTCATCGCCGGCCGTCCGCTTCTGATTACCCTGCCGTTAACCGCGATATTTGTGGCGTTTGCAGTAACTGCAAGTCACTTAGAACCGAAGGAATTCTTGGTAGAGGCTCCGGTAGTTCCGATAGCAATATTCAGTGTGGCTATCTTTTGTTTTGTTGCACTAGCCTATTATATTGGTGGGAAACGTCTTTTACGGTGTGATTTAATTGAGGCGTTGCGGAATGACTCTATAGTCTGATTTAGATGGTGATTTATTATATATACCGGCAGAGGTATAGCAATTAAAAACGATAATTGAAAGAAATATGAAAGAATAACTTAGAAAAAATTTCATTTTTTTGTGTTAAGCTATTACTGGTAAAAAGCTTTATTATACTGTACAAATCTATTACACAAAAAGAAAGGAAATTATATTCGTATGAAAAGTCTAAAGAAAGTCTTATGTGTCGTATTGATAATTACTTTAGCCTTGCAGGTAGCCGGGTGCTCGCAAAAAGATAAAAATGCAGAGGAAAATACCTTGAGTGAAGTATTAGAGGAGAGTACGTCAGAGAGAAGTCAGACTGTATCTTTACCTTATATAGAAAGGCATCCAACCCCGGATAATTATGAGAGTATGGTGGGAAAAGTATCAAAATTACCAGATGCTGCTAACGGTGAAATTGAAATCAGAAGTGCAGATTTATCGCAGGCTGATTTGTCCGGTGAATTCGAGAACCTATTGTTGACAAATTATGACAGCAAGACGATATGGCCGGATAATTTGCCGGAAGGCTTTAATCCGGATAAGATTATGGAAATATGCAAAGATCCGGGATTAGGGGTAAGGAATCTCCATAAAGAAGGTATAACAGGAAAGAACGTAGGAATAGCCATCATCGATCAAGAGCTATTAACGAAGCATGAAGAATATGCAAATCAATTAAAATATTATTCAGAGAACGATTATATTAAAAAGGAGTATCCGGCTCAGATGCACGGAGCAGCAGTAGCATCCATTGCGGTGGGGAAAACCTGTGGGGTTGCACCGGAGGCTAGTCTTTATTATATAACCGAGAATTTTATGATTGGAGATTTTACCGGCAGAGTTGCCGAGGACATTAATGAACTGCTGGATTTGAATAAAATGTTGAAGGACGATGAAAAGATTCGCGTCATTTCAATTTCCTGGGGGGCGGAGGAAAAAGAAGGCGATGGCTATAAGGAATTGAAAAAGGCGTATCAAAGGGCTAACGAGGAAGGAGTATTCGTTATTACGACTTCATTGCTGGAGGATGACAGAGAGGATATCAAAGGAGTTAATTTTATCGGTATGCACAAAGATAAATTAACGGATCCAAATGATTTTTCTGTGTATGGTAAAGCTCCCTGGGCAGAAGAGATGGACTTATATAAAACCGATTATTTGTCCATTCCTATGGACAATCGTTGTGTGGCAGCACCTACCGGAGTAAATGATTATGCTATCTTTCAAAGTGGGGGTCTCAGCTGGAGTGTACCTTACCTTGCCGGAGTATATGCGTTGGCGTGTCAGGTAAAACCGGATATTGACTATAAAGAATTCTGGGAAATTGCACTGGAAACTGCAGTGGCTAATGAGAAGCTTGATACAATTATTAATCCACAAGGAATTGTTGATAAGCTGAAGGAGTCCAGTTCTGTTGAAAATGGAAACTAGAAACTGGATTGGTTCTTCTGTATATTTTAATTGATAATTTATAACCGAAAAGATAAATCTATGATACAATATCTTTATGTGAACTGAAGCTTAGAGCGGGTACAGAACGCAAATCACTGATAGCTTATGATAAAAGAGCGTAATGAAAGCGAGAGGTTTAGAAGATGGTTTTATATTTTTCGGGCACAGGAAATACAGAATATATTGCAAAATTGATAGCTGACGGATTAGGTGATGAATGCGTGAATTTGTTTGACAGAATAAGAACTAATGATAAATCACCCTTGTATTCGGATAAAACTTATATAATATGTTCCCCTATCTATGTTTGCGAAATGCCGTTGTTTTTGATAAAGTACTTAAAGTCGATTACATTTAACGGAAATAATAGGGTGTATTTTGTTTTTACAAGTGGTGGATATTGTGGCAGTGCAAAGGTTCAGGCAAAGTTTTTTTCAATCAAAAAGAAATTAAAATGTTTGGGTTGTGCAGAATTTGTAATGCCTATGAATTATGTTGCGAATAGTAGGTATCCAATGGAAGACGAAAAGGTAATTTACTCCAAAATTGCAGACTCCACCCAAAAAGTAAAACAAGTTGTTGAAGATATTAAGAATGAAAACAAGCTCAAATCCCGTCACGTGTGGCTTTTTGAAACATTGATCATTGCTCCCTTTGCACCCCTTTGGACAAAATATAAACTAACGGCAAAGGATTTTTATACTACGAATGAATGTGTAGGGTGCAGGATATGTGAAAAGGCCTGCCCCTTAAATAACATTAAAACTATCGAAAGAAAGCCTAAATGGGGGGAAAGCTGCACCCATTGTATGGCATGCATTTCGAAATGCCCTAAAAACGCAATAGAATATGGCAATGTAACGCAGGGCAAATTAAGATATTTGTTAAAGGATTATGTTCCTGTCAAGTCAGAAGAAAAAAATATATTGTAGAATCTACTATGTGCAACTTATATCAGGTAATTGTCTGCGAGCATTGATATACTGGAGAAAGGAGTGAAGCAAATGTCTGTACAAACAATGTTGGAAGAAACGATCTCTGCTGGTGTGGCAGCGGTCAAAAGTATAAGAAGTGCCACGGTCCTATTGAGGAGCGAATCGATCATACCGTTTAAAGGAATGTGAAGTACCTCATCGTAAGTTGCTTAAAACAAAGCAACAGATTGAAGGTATTCGAGAAAGCAGCAAACGAAACATCGCTTTACTGGATTACATTGTAAATTATGTGGTTGATGGAATCTCCGCAGAAGAGCTTGACCGGTTCATCCTACAACGGCTTTTTTTCGGATTCTTCACGCATGTTTTGCATAGGTGATGTTTCTGCGGAGAAGCAAAAACTGGTTGAAGTTGCCAAAGCGTGCATGGAGGTTGGCATTGAACAAGTAAAACCGTGGGGACTTCTCGGAGATGTTGGCCAAGCGGTTTATGATTACGCAACCCAAAACGGATATTCTGTTATTCAAGAAATCGGAGGGCACGGTATTGGCTTGCAGAAGCCTTCCGCCCAGTGGGAAAAAACAGTATTAGTGACGGAAACGGGTTACGAGGTGTTGACTTATTAACTGATTCCTGAAAATCAGGGAGATAAAATGGCATTCTTAGTAAAAACATTCAAAGCGAATCGACACTCACGAAGCCGGTTCACCATGCATTTCCGGAAAGAAAGCTTGAAAATCCGCGAGAACTGACAGAAGGATACTTTTAATATAGCTTATGAAGTTTCAGTTCTTGGTGGGCCCCTGAATAAAGAAATTCTTCTTTTTGACGGGAAAACAAACCTCAACAAACCAATTGAAGGAAGAAGTATCGTTTGCCGGGGGTACGAGATAAACATTATACATAGGACCGCAAAAGATATAATTATTATCTTTTATCCATTTTGCGACGGCAATATTTAGTTCGGGCATATAATCCAGTTTGCCTTCCATAGCCACAGAGACAACTAACATGGAAGGCATTCTTTTATAAGCAATACTCTGTAAGCCACTATACTTTCCTATGACATTATATTGGACTTCTACGTCAATATTATCTTCCTTGTACTCATCGTCATGATAAATCGCAGTACTATATAATGGTGTAGCTAACTGAATATTCTGGTTGGCTGCTTCATAATACAATGTCTGAAAAAGATCCTGCTCATCTTTATAAGAACTGATTTTTCTCCGATAGCTAATTACATTATGCTCCGGAATTTCCTTTAATAAAATATTACAGCCATATTTAATATTATCACTGTGCAAACTATTAATAGCGCATTTCAGGTAAGAAATACGATCCTGCAATATTGCTATTTCTTCCTGACGTTTAACAAGTTCATTCTTTAAAAATTGTTCTAAAAATTCTGAATCCTCATATTTGTCCAACACATACTTTATTTCCTTTAAACTCATTCCCATGCTTTTTAATGATTGAATCCTGTTAGCTACTAAAAGCTGTTCTTCTTTATAGTATCTATAATTTGTACTATCGTCCACATATGCCGGATGAAGTAAGTTGATTTTGTCATAATGGCGCAGCATGCGAACGCCTATCTGAGAAAGCATGGAAAATTCTTTGATTTTAAGCATATATTCAGTACGCTCCTTTTATTGCGATTATGCTTGACATTACAATTGTGTCAACGTTTATATTTTTATTATATACGAAAGGAGGGCAATAAAGGAAGATATATTGTTACATTATATGGGGGATGCAAAGAAATATCAAAAAATATTAATTGATTTGTCAAACTATATCTTACATTAAAAGGAGAAGTATAATGAACGAATGCAACGAATGTTATAGCGCTAAGAGTAGAATTACGCCATTATTAAAGCCGCGAGAATGTTTGGAGAATCATTTGCAGTATATTTGCGGTAGTTGCGGAAGATGTATTTGTATTGATAAATCTGACAAAAGTGGACTTCAAAGGTGGAATTTCCCGTTTAAATCATTAGAAAATGCAAAGTTATATCTACGTACCGCAGAAGTAACTACAAAAATAAATTGTGGTATCTATGAAATCAAGAGTTCTAATGGGAGAAATTCATATAAAATTTTTTCCAATGAAATAGAATTAAATGAATATTTAAATAAGAATAAATCAAAAACATGTTTTCAGATGAAGCCTGTTTATCAACAAGCAGAATATCATGAATTCTCTAACTCAGAAATAAGAAGGTTGTCTGCCGAAGAAGTAGAAACATATTTACAAGAACAAAAAAATGGTGGGAAATAATATGAAATCTGTTTATGCTAATTATTTTGAAATAAAAGGCAGTAACTATGAAATCGGCTTTCGGTTGGGAAAAATGATTTCCGGCAATCCAAGCTTAATAGGAAGATTGGTAGCTGAGACAAGAGTAATTTCACCCGAAGGGGAAAATAAGATAATTATGATGTTTGACAGATACTGTCAGGGATTAAACGAAGAAATACAAGGATTTTCGGATGCTCTCAACATTGAAAAAAGCAAAATCATATTTTACAGGTTAACTTATCTTGCGCCTGCCTGCAGCCAGATTGTCATATTGCCGGGGCTTTCTAAAAATAATCATACATTATTAGCAAGGAATTATGATTATCGAGAAACGATGGATGATTTCTGTCTATGCAAGACAACAGTATCCGGGAAATATGCGCATATCGGGACGAATGTTATGCAATTCGGGAGAGGTGAAGGGATAAATGAATGCGGTCTGGCAGTGTCTCAAAGCTCTTGCGGCAAACCGGTAAATAATTATATGGGTGGGAAAAAGCCGCAAATTATGGGATTACAATTCTGGGTAGTTGTCAGAACCTTGCTGGAAAACTGCAGCAATGTTGAAGAAGCTATACAGTTTATTGATACTATGCCTATAGCGTGTAACATAAACCTCATATTAGCTGATAAGAGTGGAAAAGCAGCTCTTGTAGAAATTATTGACGGAGAAAAGGGAGTAGATTTAATTCATGAGAAAAGTGATAAGAAATGCCTTATGGCTACAAACCATGCACACATTGACACTATGAAAAAGCTGGATCCATATGCAATAAAAAACTCCATAATTCGATATGAGTGTATGGAAAAGTGGATTGCATCGAACCGGCAGGTTAATGAAGATAATTTAAAAGAATTGTTGCTTACTCCATATCCTAATGGATTGATGCTTAAATATTATGACGATTTCTTCGGAACAATAAAAAGTCTTATCTTTAATCTGGATTTAGGAAGGGTGAATATATGCTGGGGTGGATTGAATGAAAATAATTGGCAGTCATTTTCGTTCAGCGAGAAGTTCAGTCCAATGTCCTTAGAGCAGCAAATAAAAAAAGATAATACACCACCAGATTTCTTTGCATTACAAACCATATGGAATGATTCTGGGATAATACTTGAGTCTGGTAGAGAAATGGACATGGATACTATTACCAAGGTTGAGGAACAGTAGAACTAAAATAAATCTTGACATGCTAGTGATTGCTAGCTTATAATAATAGGCAAGTAAACACTAGCCTATGCATAAGATATTGCATAGCAGTGATATTAGAAGGAGCTTGCCGTGAGTACAAAAAAAAGAATTACTGAAGAAGCACTAACGTTATTTGCCCAAAAGGGCTATAAGGGAACAAGTGTAAAGCAAATTGCAGAGGCAGTAGGAATTAAAGATGCTTCTCTGTATAAACACTTTAGGAGTAAGCAGGAAATATTTGATTCTATAGTAGCTCTGATTAATGAACACATTTCAAATCTATCGGATACCCTGGGTATACCGCAAAAAGAGAATCAAAATGTTGAAGCTTCTATTTTCTATAAGAAATTAGACCTTGACGAGCTAAAAGACATATCCGGAAAAGTATTCATATTTTATTTGACAGACCCTTATATATCAAAGTTCTGGCGTATTGCGCACATGGAGCAGTATCAGAATGACCAGATTTACGGGATGTTTCGTCAGATTTTTATGGACGATGCAATTACTTATCAAACAGATCTGTTTGCAGAGATGATGAAGGCAGGGATACTTCGTGAAGGCAATGCAAGGGCCGTCGCAATCAGTTTTTATGCGCCGATTTTCCTGTTGCTTACAAAGTATGCGGATCATTCGGATAAAAAGGATGATGCACTGGAGATACTTGACAGTCAGATTGAAGAATTTGTTCGTGTATACAGAAAGGCGGATCATGAATAAAGAGTTTAATCTGGAAAAATATCTGACAAAGGGTGTTGAGAAAATAATTAAGAACGCAGTGAAGGCGACTATAAAAAATCCTGCAGAAAGCATATTTATGGCAAAGTATACAGTTGCTTTAAAAAAAGCGAATGAAAAAAGGGCTATGGCGGAAGAAAAAGGAGAGCATATTCCACCGTTCTTGATTGCCAGTATTACAAGCAGCTGTAACCTTCATTGTGCAGGATGCTACTCGAGAGCAAATCATGCTTGCTGTGATTGCACTCCCGTAAGTCAGCTTACAAGCGAGGAATGGAAAAAAGTATTCCTTGAAGCACGGGATATTGGGATTGGTTTCATACTTTTAGCCGGCGGGGAACCGATGATTCGAAAGGATGTCATAGAAATAGCCGGAGAGATTCCGGAGATTTTGTTTCCGATTTTCACAAACGGAACACTGATTGATGATGCATATATAAAATTGCTGGATCAGCACAGGAATCTTGTGCCGATTGTCAGCATAGAAGGGCGGGAAGAGGCCACTGATAACCGACGCGGTGCCGGTGTTTATCAAAGAGCTATAAAAGCAATGGCATGTATGAAGGATAACGGTATTATTTTTGGGGCATCAATAACTGTAACTACCGAAAACATAAAGGAAGTTACTTCGGATACGTTTCTTGCAAAGCTGGAGGAGCATGGCTGCAAGGTGGTCTTTTATGTTGAGTTTGTTCCGGTAATAGAGGTGGCTGCGCATTTGGCACCTGGTGATTATGAACGAGAGTATCTGAAAACACAATTGGAAAAAATCCGGGTACATCATGATGAGATGGTGTTTATTTCTTTTCCCGGAGATGAAAAATCGTCCGGAGGGTGTCTTGCAGCCGGAAGGGGATTCTTTCATATAAACTCTCACGGCGGAGCAGAGCCTTGCCCCTTCTCGCCGTATTCCGATATTAATGTGAAAGATAGTTCATTAAGAGAGGTATTGAAATCAAAACTGTTCTTAGGACTCCGTGATGGCAATGTGCTAATGGAGGAACATAGTGGCGGTTGCGTCCTATTCGAAAGAAAAGAACAGGTGGAAGCACTATTTTATGGTTAAGATACATTTAGGTGAAATTGACAGTGTGAGAAAAATAAGTATTTTCCGATTTTGCCAAACAATTATATCAACATAACTCGGATTATTTTTCCCTGGGCTTAAGTGAAAGATTTGGGCTAAAAAGGCTGATTTTGGTGCGCTTTTAGCCCTTTTTTATTTAATCGGATAATAATCCGATAACAGTTTTTTTTACTTGCTTTTTGAAGATGTCAAAGTCTAAACTATCGTGTGAAAATGCGGACTTTTCCTGCCTGAGGGCGTCAATCAAAATACAGCAGGTGTATACTTTTTCAAAAAGGTCATCCTGTGCTATGTCATTTTTGGTCAATAGCTCTGTAATTTTACAAAAATATTCATTTTCATAATTGGAAAAATGTCGGTTGATATCAATATCTTCTGATATCATCATTCGCAATTGTGCAAGAGCGCGACTGGTATCGGCGTATAAATCAATATAACAACAGATCCAGCTTTCGACAAAATCAGGCAGTGAAAAAGGCTGCTGCAAACTTAATTTATCAAGTAGACGGTCTGAAATATTTACAAGATAATTGTGAAAAGCGGCAATATAGATTTGTTTCTTATCCTTAAAATAACTATATAGTGCTCCTGTTGAGATTCCGGCACGCTTGGCAATCTCGGTTGTATTGGTTTTGTAATAGCCTTTTTCACAAAAAAGGGTAAACCCGGCATCTAGTATTTTCTTCTTCTTTTCGATAGAACGCTTTTGGACGGGTTCTCGTACATCCTTCATATTCTCACCTCGTTTTCATTATACTTTGAATTCTGAATTAGGTCAACAAAATGCGAACCTTTATTCGCATTTTGTTGACATCAATTAACTCGGATATTATAATAAAAATGCGAACAATTATTCGCATAAAAGGAGACCAGCTATGAAAAGTCAAGCTTAAATTAGCTGGAAATTAAAAATATTTTTTCGTGGTAAAAAAGGGTAACTTTAATAAAGCTCCCGGGTGGGTGCATTTTTTCAAATCTATCGATATTG